>JASFMO010000258.1:0-5348 GCA_050117535.1 Gemmatimonadales bacterium
AAGCCGACCGCGAACCCGCGAGACCTTGTCACGGACGTCTTGAGCCGAGGCCTCGATGTCACGGTCGAGCGTGAACTCGAGCGTGATGTTGCTCACTTGCTCCGAGCTGGCGCTGGTCAGCGTCCGTAGCCCCGCGATGGTGCTCAGTTCTTCCTCGAGGATGTCGGTGACCGTCGTCTCCATCACCCTCGGGTTCGCCCCACGTAACACGGTCGTTACCGAGACGATCGGCGCATCGACGTCCGGGAATTCCCGTACCGGTAGCCGGAAATAGCCGATCGCGCCGAACAACACCAAAGCCAGGCTCATCATGGCGGTGAGCACCGGCCGACGTATCGCTGTATCGGAGAGTTTCAACTTGACTCCGCTTTCCCTGGTCTGGACGTACAACGCCGGCCGCCGGCGTCAAGTCCGGTGCCTCTGCCCCCACCTGCCCTGTCGATTCGATCAGCTTGCGCCAGAGCGCTCACCGTCACCCCGGCACGGCATGATCATTCTCTGGGCTGCCCGCCTTTAGGATGGCCAATAAGAAACGGAAAACGAGGTCGATTTCAAGGTGAGACCGGGCGAGCTAGCCTACAGCCCGCGCCAAAAACTCGTTCACCTTCCGCCCGGCCTTGTAGTGGCGCATCACCCAATCTGCCAGGTCTTTTCGCAGCACCAAACGGGGGTTAGCGTACTCCGCGAAGTAGTAGAACTGCTTGTTGGCGATGAAGGGATAGCGCTCGGCTTCCGCTACGAACTCCTTCGGAAGTCGCATATTCTTCTCGCCCTGCAGCTCGCCATAAGTCTCCTTGAATCGCTTGCCATTCAACGCCCGGACCATCGCCGCCCCGTCGCACTTGATCGCGCGTCGGATCTTCAGAAGGTTCTCTCTGCTAGGTTGGTAAAGGCCTCCGCCGATGCCGACCCCGTCGACTCCGAAATGGAAGTAGAGCGCGGGGTGCTGAGTGTCCCGCCGTCCCTCCCGCGATACCACGGCGGCCATGTGCGTCTTATAGGGCGTCTTGTCCTTCGAGAAGCGAATGTCTCGCGCGATCCGGAAGACGGCGTCTTTCGGTCGAATCTCGACAGCGGAATCGATCAAGCTGACGCGGTCGATGATCTCGGTTACGAAGTCATTGAATGGTCGCTTGACGTGATCCTCATACTCTCGCTTGTGCTCGTGGAACCAATCGCGGGTGTTGTTGCGCATCAGCCCCTCGAGATAGGCAACAAATTCTTCGGTGAAATATGCCATGAGTCCTTTTCTCCCTTCAAAGCCGCCCGAGCGTGCAGCGGTTCCGGAGCCTCCCTGGCTATCTCCTCCTGGATCACCAGCCGGAGATCGACGGACCCGCCGTCTAACATAGACACACGGGTCGCTCAGATTCGCTTTACTCTGACACCGTATTGTACGATTATGCGACCGTGCTAGTAGCCAGCCAGGGAAACTTGACGCCAGCGTGATTGTCGATGGACAAGGATCGCGAGGCCGTTCGGCTCGACAAATGGCTTTGGGCGGCCCGCTTTTTCAAGACCCGCTCACTCGCCGCCAAGGCCATCACCGGGGGTAAGGTCCAGGTCAACGGACGCCGCCCGAAGCGAGCATCCACATTGCACATGGGCGACGGCGTTCGAGTCCGAAAAGGCACGTTCGAGTTTCATGTCTTGGTGCGACGACTGTCCGAGCACCGCGGACCGGCGAGCGAGGCCGCGACCCTATACGAAGAGACCCCCGAGAGCATCGCCGCTCGCGAGCGTATGGTGCTGCTGAAGAAAGCGGCACCCAGGTTCGAGTTCCGGGATCGAGGCCGTCCCAGCAAGAAGGAGCGGCGTCAGCTGCAGCGCCTGAAGCGCCAGCCGCCCGAGTGATCTGGGTCTTGAGAGTGCGGATATAGAGAAGGGGCCGTCGGCTGCTACCGATCGGCCCCTCAGTTTGCGGATATAAGGTGGGATCTCATTGGGGGTAACCGTCCAGTGCCAGCTGGACAGGTGGGATTTTTTCGCCTGTTCTTCGGAATCAGCCTCACTCCTCTTCTGACGTTCCGTTTTGTACTCATCTATACGATCGTTGTCTGAACGGTGTTTCACCGCCCTCTATTAGTTGGATGCCGAGACTTCTTGAAGGGTTGCCAGCAGTCGTTTCGGCTGCTCCTCCCCCGATCGAGAGCGGAACATCACCCACGTCCGCTCGATCGCCAGCGCGACCGAGCGCGCACGGACCGATCGACGCCACCTTGAGCCGGGATCGCCCTCCCTCTACTTGCCGCTGCGGTTGCAGCGGGAGGCGGAGGACGCGGATGAACGGCGACCACCCGATTCATTGAAAGGAGCAGATGATGGCACAGTTTAGGCTCAACGAGGCGATCGAGGGAAAGACGCTTGATGAGCTTCTCGATACCTTCGCCTCTCTGCGCGTAGCGAACCTGAGAACGTTGGCCACGAAGAACCTGCAGCCCGAGGAGCTTGACCGGCGCGGGACCCACCCGGAACTGAGTTCGGTGACGGTTCGGCAGCTACTCGCAACCTGGGTGGCCCACGATCTGGGACACATCGCTCAGATTGCGCGCGTCATGGCCAAGCGCTATTCCCGAGGACGTCGGGCCGTGGAGCGCCCACCTGCGCATCCTCAGGGACTAGGCGGCTGAGTCGAGCCCGCCTGGCATGACACGAGAGTAGCCTACCTGGCGCGTTACGGCAGACGGGGCACGCTCGACGGCGCTTACCCTCGGTGGTACTGGCCCATCAACTGGCCTTCGGCCAGGACATGCCCTTCGATAACGCGCAACAGATCCGCCTTGCTCGCCCCCGCCGGCAAGCCAGGTTCGATATCGAGCGCGTAGAGCTTGAAGAAGTAGCGGTGCGGGCCACCGGGCGGCGGGCAGGGTCCTCCGTAACCGGTGCGCCGGAAGTCGTTGACCCCTTGTTTCGCTCCGTCCTCTGTGACCTCGCTGGGCGCGATGCCCTCAGGTAGCTCGGACAGGGTCGGCGCGATGTCGTAGATCACCCAGTGAACCCAGGTCCCCATCGGCGCGTCGGGGTCGTCACAGATCAAGGCGAGGCTCCTCGCTCCTTCGGGGACATTCGTCCAGGCGAGGGGCGGTGACACATCCTCGGCGTCGCAGGTGTAGCGGGCTGGGATGGGGTCGCCGTCACTGAACGCGGAGCTCGTAAGCTGGATCGACATGACAACCTCCTGTGAGAAGGCGGGGCGTCCGCATGCCAATCAAGAGAAGGCCGAGCCCGGGAGAACGCAAGCAAGCCATAACAGTGCATATTGCCTAGCGGGCAGGCGCTCGCAGGTCGATCACTCCACTCGTAACCAGGTCCAGGTAACTTCGATAGCCACCGGCTGCGTGATCCGCCGCGAAGCTCTCGATCGACTGCAGCAGTTGCACGCTGTAGAAGCCAGGCACCGACTGCGGGTGAATGTAGCCGAAGTTGCGGCCGAAGTAGCTCCGGATGATCATGCTCCGCTCGTCATGCGGCAATTGCGCGACCGTCGTCGCGAAGCGGTCGAAGCTGCGGCCGCGCCACAGATAGAACTCGACGTTCGAAGTGTACAGCGCCGAGACCCGCTCGCCGCGCTCAGCGACGTAACGGCCTATCGCGGCCAGCGCGTGCTCGCCGGCCAGATCACCCACCACTGGAATCACGAGATCGCGATCCTGCAGCGACTTCAGGAACTGGAAATCCTCCTCGCGGGCCAAGTAACTGGCCTGCTGGCCCGTGAGATCGGTTTCAAGCACTAATTGCCGGTACGTCGGATAGTAGGGTCGCGGCGTTCGCCCGTAGCTTCGAAACCGCAAGGCCGGACCTTCGCGGATGAAGGTACCGTGAAAGCGACGAATCGTCTCCCGGTCCGCGTCCGATAGTCGCACGCCGAAGCTGCCGGCCCGGTCGACCACCGCCGCCATCATCAACTCGGCATCGTCGGCGGGAACGCCCTGTCCCTCCAAATACTTGAGAAGTCCCTCGATGCTGCGACCTCCCCACCGGTCGGCGTCGCGCGGAATCGGACGCGCGAAGAGTAGGCAGAGATACTCGATCCGGTTTCGAGCCAGTGAGAACAAAGCCTTGAACATCAGGTGTTGCAGTAGATTGTCGCGGCGGATGTCGATGATGAAAGCGATCCTCGGGCGGATCGCGGCAATGTAGGAGAAATTCTGATCCGGTCCCACACCGATGTAGGCGCCGCCGCTCACCCCCAAGTCCTGGAGCGCCCCCACCACATGCAGGTACGACGTCTCGTTCGAGATCAGGTTGTCGGTGTCGAAGTAGCCGCCGGGCTCCGACAGGTCTTCGACCAGCCGCGAGAACGCCGAATCCGCAGACGCACGCTTGGCTGTCGCGCCCGACGGGTCGGCGCTCGAACCCAGCTTTCGTCCGTCAGCGCAGGAACCTAGTGTCAGAACCAGGCCCAGCATCCAAGCACGTCTCAAGATCGAACCTCATCGCTCCGGGGTAAGGGAAATCACCCACAGTCGCATGCAGTGCCGCGTTTTGCAAGGGAACAGTTGGGCTCTGGTGCCGCGAGTGGCAGCGAGATAGTCAGCGGTCGGTGACTATCCCCCACCGGCGTAGATCGTATGAACGGCGTCGATCGTATCCGCCTCGCCCGGTGTCTTGTCGGACCGATATCGCTTCACGCGCGCGAATCGCAGCGTCAGCCCGGCCGGGTAGCGAGGGCTCGCCTGCACGCCATCGAATGCGATCTCGACGACGAGCTCGGGCCGAACGTAGACGGTCCAGTCGTCCCGGGCCACCTCCAGCTCCTGGAGCTTGCGGGTTTGCCACTCGAGTGTCTCGTCGGTCAACCCCTTGAAGGTCTTGCCCAGCATGACGTAGCCGCCGGTCGCCGGATCTCGAGCCCCCAGGTGAAGGTTGCTCAGCCATCCGCGCCGCCGGCCCGAGCCCCACTCGGCGGCGAGTACCACGAGGTCGAGCGTATGGGCGGGCTTCAGTTTGAGCCAGTTCTTTCCGCGGCAGCCCGCTTCGTACGGCGCGTCGAGCGCTTTGGCCATGATGCCCTCGTGCCCCGCCGCGAGGGCGGCCTGCAGGAACTCGTCGACTCGAGCCAGATCATCGGTCACGAGTCTTGGGACGATCAAGGGCCCCGGCAGCGCCTCCGTCAGCGTGCCCACCCGTTCGTCGGTCGCGCGGTCAACCAGATCGTTGCCATCCAGATACAGACAATCGAAGTAGTGCGCGTACAACGGTAATTCCTCGCGTAGGCGTGGAACATCAAGTTTCCGGCCAAACCGCCGCATCGTCATCTGGAACGGATGGGGTCGACCGTCGGGCCCAAGCGCCAACGCTTCGCCGTCTAAGATGATCTCATGAACGGGAAGCGCCCGCACGCTTTC
>JASFMO010000259.1:0-5333 GCA_050117535.1 Gemmatimonadales bacterium
AAGGGGCACGGTGACCACCAACTTGGCGGCGGGCCTGTGCTCAGCCGCGGGTCGGCGGTGAACCCGGTGCTGTTCGAGCGACTGGTGGAAGTGGCGGGCCGAGAAGGAATTCCATACTCGATCGAGGCGGTGCCGAGCCGGACGAGTACCGACGCGGACAGCATCTTCACCGCGAGGATGGGTATAGCAACAGCGCTAGTCTCGGTGCCCAACCGTTACATGCACACGCCTAACGAGATGGTCGCGCTAGAAGACCTCGAGCGCGCTGCGGACCTAATCGCGGCGACGGTCCGGACGCTCAGCGCGATCGAGGATTTCGTCCCATCCTGACGGCGATCCTCTAGACTTTGGTACGCCGCCGCACGTCGTTGACCTCGTCCGAGCGCAGGACCGGCGCGTCCATCGACGTGCTCTGCCGATAGAGCTCCAGCAGATCGCCGCGTGATAGCTTCTCGATATCGGCCTGAGAAGCGAATCGGTCTTCGGGTACCTCCGCGACGCGGTACGGTCGCTGACCCGTCGGTTCACAGAAGAACAGCACTATGCGCACACCCGGCCTCGGCCGGTCGTGGCCGAGCCGAACCTTCCAAACGTCACCATCCGTCTTGATCTGAGCCATTTCGTCGATCGTCTTAGGGGTTCGCGACGGCGTCGAAACGAACGCGCCGCCTGGGTTCTAGTCTTCCTCCTCCACTCTGACGGCCTCCGCTAGACTACGACTGAGCGAGCGCTCGCGCGTGCCGATCCTGACCCTGATCGGGCCATCGAACGGCTCGCGATTCAGCACCTCCAAGCGCGTGCCCGGGTATAGCCCGAGTTCGGCGAGATACCGCAGGCGACCTCCGTCCGAATCGTTGACCTCACGCACGATCAGCTTCGTGCCCTCCGATACCTCAGATAGCAGCGGGTGGCTGCGCTCTGGAAGCTCTCCGTCGGCCGTCGGGATCGGCGAACCGTGGGGGTCCATCTCCGGATCGCCCAAAGCCGCCGCCATACGATCGACGAGTTCGTCGGATGCGGCGTGCTCGAGCCGCTCGGCCTCGGCATGCACCCGGTCCCACGAGTAGCCGAGGTTCTCTATCAGATATGCCTCGATTACCCGATGCCGGCGGATGATACGCAGTGCCTCACGTTCACCCGAACCGCTCAGACGCACGCCGTGATAGGGCTCATGCTCGACCAGACGACGCTCGGCCAGATTCTTGATCATGTTCGTCACCGAGGCTGGCGACCGATCGAGGTGCTGGGCCAGGGCCGATGTGCTGACGGGTGTCTTGTCCTGCTGCAAATACCGAATGGCCTTGAGATAGTCCTCGACGGCACGGGAACGGCCGTGGACCCCGTCGTGCTTCTGCCTGGATCGCCGATCAGTAGTCGAGCTCGTCATATTTTTCGCCGGGCCTAAAAGTCGCCGCCGGCCCTACGGCTGTCAATGCGCATCGGGACACAGCGTGCTGGGTGCGTCTCGCCTTGCGTTGACCACCGTTGGCGGCCTCGGTAGGTTAGCGGCTTCGGCCGTGGGACTAGCCAGCTCGCGGCCGTTCGTTCGGGAACCTTGAACGGTATCACTAGGTGAGAGGGTGTCGTGACCCGTACGGCGGATGGTGAAGTGGACTTCAAAGGAGACCGCGAGTCGAGAGTCGACCTGCACGTTCACTCGGATCGTTCCGATGGTCGAGCCTCGCCAACTGAAGTGGTTGCGGCATCGAAGGAGAAAGGCCTCGAGGTCATCGCACTGACGGATCACGATACGATCGCCGGGCTCGAGGAAGCGGCGGCGGCGGCGCTGCGGCTCGACATTGCGTTGGTGCCGGGGATCGAGTTCTCCTGCTACGATGAGACCGGCTCGACGCATCTGCTTGGCTATTATATCGATCCATCACATGCCGATTTCCTGGAGTACCTGCGGGAGGCGCGCGAAAAGCGCGTCAGCCGGGCAGCCGCGATGGTCGAGAAACTCAACGGGCTTGGTATCGGTCTGACCCTCGAAGCGGTTGAGGCCCAAGCATCGCCGGAGGGGCTGATCGCGCGTCCACACGTGGCGCGGGCGCTGCTGGACGGTGGATGGGTGAAGAGCTACCCAGAGGCTTTCAACCGGTTCCTGGCGGCCGGCCAGCCAGCGTACGTACCGACGTGGCGGTTGACACCGGCGGAGGGTATACGCTGGATCCACTCCGCTGGAGGGCTGGCGGTTCTCGCTCATGGCGGAAAGACTCACAGCGATGCGGCGATTGACCAGTTGGTGAATGATGGTTTGGACGGTCTCGAGATCCTGCACCCAGAGCACGGCGCCGTCGAGATCGGTAGGCTGCGGCGGGTGACCGCCGAGTTCGGATTGTTGGAGACGGGGGGGTCGGATTGGCACGGCCCGCACGACGGCAGACGCGGGCAGCTGGCCTCGCAGCCGGTTCCGTACGAGTGGTATTTGCGCTTGAAGGAGGCTGCCGGGACTGTCAGAAACACAGAAAACGATGGCTAAGGAAAAGATGAACGACGAGATGCACTTCGAACTGGTGATTGTGGGAGCCGGTCCGGCGGGGCTGACGGCAGGTTTGTATGCCAAGCGGTCGGAACTCAATGCGGTGGTGCTCGAGCGAGGGCTCCCCGGCGGCCAGCTGCTCAACACCGACTTGATCGACGACTATCCGGGGCTGCCGGAGATTGACGGGCGCGACCTGGCCGAGCGTATGACGAAACACGCGACGAAGTTCGGCTTGCAGATCGATACGGTCACCGCGAGGGGAATCAAGAAGCTGGAGGACGGCGACTTCCGCATAACCACCGAGGAAGGGCCTGTCTATCGCGCGCACGCGGTCGTACTCACAGCCGGCGGGACCCCGAACAAACTGGAAGTGCCGGGAGAGGAAGAGTTCGCCGGCAGGGGGGTGAGCTACTGTGCCATCTGTGACGGCGCGTTCTTCAAAGGCGAGACGATAGCAGTGGCTGGGGGCGGCGATGCGGCAGCTGAAGAGGCCGATTTCCTGACGCGCTACGTCGAGAAACTGTACCTCATCCATCGCCGTGACGAGCTTCGAGCGCAGAAGATTCTCCAGAATCGTGTCTTCGAGAATCCGAAGATCGAGGTCATCTGGAATACGGTGGTCGAGGAGATCCTGGGTGACGCGCAGGGAATGAAGCAGCTCAAGCTTCGCAACGTGCAGAGCGGCGAGGAGAGCTTTCTGGATGTGACGGGGATTTTCGTATTCATCGGCTTCCGTCCCAACACGTGGTTGGTCGAGGACCACGCCGAGCACGACGCCGGAGGCTACCTCATCAGCGACCGCGACATGCGTGCCTCGATACCGGGACTGTTCGTCGCCGGCGACGTGCGATCCCAGCTCACTCGGCAGATCACGACGGCGGTTGGCGACGGCACGACCGCGGTCATGGCGGCGGAGAAGTATCTGACGGAGTTGAAGGAGCGCCGGCAGCCTTTGAGCGGCGAGGCGGCGCCGTGAGCGGCCGCCGAGTCCGCGTTGACAGGGGAGGCCGGCCGGGTACTATTGAGCCGCGGAACGGAGCCGTTGCCATCAGTGTAACAAGCGCACGAAAATCAGCAGGAGCGTGGGCCGGAGGTACGCGATAAATGTCTGAGACAAAACAAGATACAATCTCAGTGGTCGATTTGACCCCGGAGGCGGCCGAGAAGGCAAGGCAGTTCATGTCGGAGGAGAACCTGTTGCCTGAGAACGCCGGCTTGCGGGTCAGCGTCCTCCCGGGCGGGTGCTCCGGGTTCCAGTACGGGCTGAATATCGAGGAGGAACCGCGCAATGACGACGAAGTCTGCGTGTCGCACGGCATTCGACTGTTCATCGACCCATTCAGTCTTCAGTACTTGAGCGGCACGGTCATCGGGTACGCCAGTTCCTTCCAAGGGTCGGGCTTCACCTTCAACAATCCGAATGCCGCCGGCGGCTGCGGCTGCGGCTCGTCTTTCGCCGTTTAGTCGTCGCCTCTGGCAGTGTGTGCGGCAGGCCCACGATCGCGGGCCTGCCTTTTTGCTGGGGGGCGCAGGCTGTATCTTGGCAAGGTTTCCCCACGGAGGAAAATGTGAAGATCCTCGACTTCCCGGTCGGCCCTTTGCAGGCCAATGCGTTCCTCGTCATTTGCGAGGAGACGCGGAAGTGTGCCTTGGTCGATCCCGGTGACGAGGCGGAGAGACTGGTCGAGGCGGCGGCGGACGAGGGGGCGGAGATCATTTCCATCCTGCTCACCCACGCGCATCTCGATCATGTCGGCGGCGTCGCTGAGGCGAAGGCCGAGACGGGCGTGCCGATTTACCTGCACCCGGACGATCTGCCCTTGTATGCGGCCGCCCCAATTCAGGCGCGGTCCTTTGGCCTCGAGATGGAGGCTCCGCCGGAACCGGATCTCGAGTTCGAGGACGGACAGATCGTCGAGGTGGGCAGTGGCCATCTCCAGGTTCGGCATACACCCGGTCACTCGCCCGGCCACGTATGCCTGATCGGAGACGGATTCGCTTTTGTAGGCGATTGTGTCTTCGCCGGCTCGATCGGCCGCACGGACCTGCCGGGAGGTGACTACCGGACGCTGCTCGAGTCGATTAACGAAAAGCTGCTTACGCTGCCCGACGAGACCGTCCTCTATACGGGTCATGGTTCGGCGACGACCGTAGGCAGAGAGCGCGGCACGAACCCGTTCTTGACCGGAGCATTCGGGTGGAGCGGTTGAGCGATCGCAGGGGCGATTGGAACGCAACGGTCCTGGCGGAGGCGGAGAGTCGCTGCCTCCGCTGCGGCCACCCGGTCGCTGATCGTCCCCGCGGCTGCAAGGCCGGCCAGTGTACCAATTGCGGGCACCCCTATCCCCTGGGTGACTGCTCCGACTGAGTGCGAGGCGACCATGCCAACCCCGAAAGCTCGCAAAGTCGCTGATGCCCAGCAGGGTGCGATCGAATGCGGTGAACCCAGGCTGGCGGAACTGCACGACGCTCTGAAGGGCGGCGAACATCTGCTCATTCTGACGCACGACAATCCGGACCCGGACGCGCTCGCCAGCGCCTTCGCGCTGCTCGCTTTGGCTCAGACTCTGGACGGCCTTACGGCCCGCATCGGGTTCGGTGGCTTTGTCGGGAGAGCGGAGAACCGCACGATGGTCCGCGAGTTGGATCTTCCCGTCATGCCCGCTTGGGCGCTGAATCTCGATGATGCCGACTTGGTGGCGCTGGTGGACACACAGCCGGGTACCGGCAACAACTCGTTGCCGGACGGCTGCGATGTGGCGGCGGTCGTCGACCACCACCCGCTGCGCGAGGAGACGAAACAGGCGCGCTTTTGGGACGTGCGAACCGGTTGCGGTTCGAGCTCGACGAT
>JASFMO010000260.1:0-5284 GCA_050117535.1 Gemmatimonadales bacterium
GACTATTCCATGAACGCAAAAGACAAGTTCGCGGTGCTCGCCCTGCTGCTGGGTGTCGCCCTCGCGTGCAACGACGACTCTGCCGGGCCCGCCGCCAGCGATATTACCGGGACCTGGCAGGCGACCCAAGTCGAGTACGTCAGCGTCGCTCAGCCCACGGTCAGCATCGACCTGATCGCCGACGAAGACTACTCGGCGACGCTCGTGCTGGCGTCGAGCGGCAGCTACACGTTCACCCTGACGCCGCCCGGCGGTCAACCGACGGTCGATACGGGCACCTGGGAGTTGGACGGCGAGGTCTTGACCGTGGCACCGGCCGGAACGCAGTTCACGCTGCAATTCGACATCGCGCTGTCGGGCGACACCCTTCGCCTGAGCGGTGCTGATGCCGAGTACGACTTCGACGACGACACCATACCCGAGGACGCGAAGCTGAATCTTGTAGTGACGCGCTGAGATCGTCGGGCCTGGTCCGAACAGCTAGGGGTGAGCTTGTCGCTCCGCGTGCCGAACGGTGGTCTCGTCGCGCTGTGTGGAAGCGCCGAATTCGCTCAGCTCCGCTTCCCATTCATCGTAGAGCGGATAGAACGCGTACAGCGAGCCCGACAACGACAACCTGCCGAAGTACAAATCCGTGCGCGCGCCAACGACCACATAGTTCCATTCATAATCCTCGAATCCATGCCCGACCGAAACACCCAAGTTCTCCGTTAGCTGCCACGACACCCCGGTCTCGATATAGGTGTAGTCCGGCCAGGCCAAAGTCGAGGAGTAGATGGACAACGAGGGCTGCGTGAGGAACTCGTACGAAATATCCAGCGTCCCGCCCCACAATAAGCTGGACACCACGACGGGGAACCAAGGAAACATTGTGTTGAACCTCTATTGAGTGGCACACATCCATACCACGACCGGTGGGATCACGGCGCACGAAGGGTGCCGGGCGAGGCGTGACTCCAGCCCGACGGCCGGCTCGCAGCTGTTACAACACCCTGAGGAACACCTGACTCCTAGTCACTCCGATTGTCGAATTCGCGCAGCACAGGCGCGTCACCAATACGACACCCCTATTGGCAAGGCGCGCAAAGGCCCGTTGACCAAGCCTTTAGGTCCAACCACCCCGCTGGTATGCAGATTGCCCTCCTCTCCCTTGCATTCGGTAGCCGCACAGCCGTGCGCGAGTCTCATGTTTGTGACGCCGGGCGCGGCGGCGCTCCACGCAGCGATCGCAGAAGCCCTAGTTCCCGTAGTCCAGGAGTACGTCCCGTGGCCAAAAGCTTGAAGGATTGGGTCGAGCAGGATGTGGCCAGCGTCAAGGACAAATCATTGGCCTGGCTCTCGCAAGAGTTCTTCTTCCGCGACCCCACCCGGCCCAACTACTCGGACCCCAGCTATTTCTTCTCGCCGGCTGATGGCATCGTCCTCTATCAGATGACGGTGAACCCCGGCGAGTCGATCGTTGACATCAAAGGGAAGAGTTACTCGCTGCAGGACGCGATGCGCGACCCGTCCTACGACAAGCGAAGCCTCGTCATCGGCATCTTCATGACATTCTTCGATGTCCATATCAACCGAATCCCGTACCCCGGCCGCGTCTCCTACAAGGAACTGGAGGAGATCGACACGTACAACTATCCGATGCTTCCCGTCGAGAAGAGTATTGTGAAGGACCTGCGCCTCGACGTGAAGCGCGCGATCTACCTGAACAACAACCAGCGTATGCTAAACAAGGTGTGGGCCCCGGATCTGGGTCAACACTACTACATCCTGCAAATCGCCGACTACGACGTCGATTGCATATTGCCATTCGAGCTGAAGCAGAACTGGCCGTTCGCCCAAAACGAGCGTTTTTCCATCGTTCGATACGGTTCGCAAGTAGACCTGATCGTGCCGCTCTCCGAGCGGTTCGACTTCGGTCTGATGCTACCTACAGGTGTGCACGTGGAAGGGGGACTCGACCCCCTGATCAAGGTCACGCCCAGGTAGCTGGACATAGGGACGGCTCTGCGCGGTCAACTGTCGACATTCGAGACCGCCGAGCCAGCGCTGGATTCGAGGGCCAGCCACGTCGGCGCCTCGCATCGCGACAGCGAACACCGAGAGGAACAGGGACATGGTCACCGTAAAGCAGAAAAAGAGCGCGCTGTTCGAACCCATCTACGACCGGCTAGCCAAACCAGCGCCTTCCCAGATTGTCAACCCAACCCAGCTGACCAAGCCCGCTTTCCTGTTGAGCGTCCCGTTTTGCTATTCCACCGACGTGGCAAACAACGCCTGGATGCACGATATGTCGGATGAGGAGCGGCAGCCGGACTTTAAGAAGTCGATGCGACAGTTCCTAGAACTCTATCACTTCATCGCTGCGGAGGCGCTCGTATTCCTGCTGCCAAGCCCCGGGAACTGCGAGTTGCAGGATCTGGTCTTCACGGCCAACATGGGCTGCGTGCTCGAGCATCTGCCGGGGCGTGACACCGTGATCATTTCCAACTTCACGTCCGAGCCTCGCGTGCTCGAGTCGAAGGTCGGTGAGGCATTCTTCAGTTCGCTGGGCTACAAAGCGGTGAAGCCGCCCCACAAGTTCGAAGGCGAGGCCGAGCTCAAACACCTGTACGACAACGTGTACGTGGGAGGCTACGGCATACGGTCTCAATTCGAGACTTACGAGTGGATGGAAGAGAACTTCGACATGACGATCATCAAGCTCGAGGAAGTCGAGCCGTACCTCTACCATCTCGACTGCACGATTTTCCCGCTGACTCGTGAGGACACCCTCGTCTGCACCGAGATGTATTCCGAGGAAGAGGTGGCCGAACTGGAGACGCACACCAACATCATCGACGTATCCGTCGACGATTGTTTCGCCGGTATCTGCAACTCGGTCCGGCTATCGAACACCATCATGAATGCCTCGCACATCAATGACCTGAAGGCCGGAACGCAGGAGTACGCGGACGAGATCGCCAAGAACCGACGACTGCAAGATATCGCCATCGAACATGGCTTCGAGGTTAACTTCTTCAACCTGACCGAGTACATGAAAGGCGGAGCCCTGCTGTCCTGCATGGTGATGCACCTGAACCGATACTCGTACGAGTTCACTCTCCTTTAGCCCGTAGCGGCCCGCCACCGGCCCACGCTCGCCGCCACACATCGCCGCCGGCGGCGCGATGACGTAGAATGGCCTGGTGAGTAGCATTACCGGAGCCGGGCCTGAGCGCGGACGATGAAGCTTCAGATCTCTTCACGAACCATCTGGGCGATCTCGCTCCCCCTTATCATCGCCGGGGCCAACGAGACCATCGTCGAAGTCACCGACACCATATTCCTCGCCCACTTCGGTACGATCGAGCTCGGCGCCGTGGCGCTGGCCGCCGCCATCTACGAGGTCGTCATCTTCCTCACCTTGGGCCTGGGCGACGGGATCCAGATCATCTGTGCCCGGCGCGCCGGTCAGGCGAGTGAGCGGGGCGTCGGCGACGCGTTCAACCATGGCACGGCTCTGCTGCTGGCGACGTCGCTCATCCTCTTTCTGATCATCAAGTTCGCCTCGCCGTACGCCACCGCCTGGATCCTGCGATCCGACGACGTCCGCGTGGCCGTCGACGCCTTCTTGGGCATCATCGCGTTCGCCGTCTTTTTCCACTCGCTGAACCTGGCCTACAGCGCGCTGTACGTTGGTATCGCGCGAACCCGCGTCCTGATCGGCGCCACTACGGCACTCGCCCTCACCAATATCGCGCTCGACTACGTCTTGATCTTCGGCAACTTCGGCTTCCCGCGCCTGGGGATCCGGGGTGCCGCGCTCGGCTCGCTGGCCGCCGAGATCGTCACCTTCCTCTTCCTCACACTCTACGCGCTAATCAAAGGAGACGTGCGGCGATTTGGCCTGTTCAGGTTCAGGCGCCCAAACATCGCCCTCGGGAAGATCATGACGAGAGTGTCCTGGCCCGCGGCGCTGGAAACGCTGCTGGGGGACGCGCGCTGGCTCCTCTTCTTCGTGATCATCGAGCAACTCGGCGAGGCACCCCTGGCCCACGCCAACATCATCTACAGCATCTATGCGCTCTTCCTGCTGCCCATCGACGGATTCTCAGATACGACGACGACGATGGTGAGCAATCTGATCGGCCAGGCGAAATCGCGGCGAATCGGCGCTCTGCTGCGCCGTACGATGACCTGGGCCCTGGTCCTCGTCCTTCCGTTCCTGGCCGTCGCGCTCGCCTTTCCCGGCCTTCCTCTGGCCATCTTCACATCCGATCCGATCGTGTTGCAGGGATCTGCGGCCAGTCTGCGGGTGATCGGCGTGGCCGTCCTGGTCGTCATTCCTGCGGAGATGGTGTTCAGCGCCGTGGCCGGGACGGGCGACACGCGCACGACGCTTCTGATCGAGTTGGTGCTCTCGACGACTGTCCTCCTCTACGCCTATTTCGCGGGGATCGTCTTCGGTTTGCCTCTGGCCGCCATCTGGATCGGAGAAATCATTGGCTGGCTCGTATGCTTCTTGCTCTCGCTGATCTGGCTCAGGAGCGAGCGCTGGAAGCGCGTCGAGATCTGAGCCGATGGGCACTCGGCTGTGACATGGAGGGGGCGCCCCGCCAGGCTAGCATCGCGCAGGCCCACGGGATATGATAAACACATGATACGCAGCATATTGGCGTCCGCACTCGCCGGTCTGATCACGTTGACTGCCTGTCAGGGACAGCGGCCACAGGACGACGAGCAACCCGCCGCTGATACGCAGATCGCCAGCGGCGCCGCGCCGTCGAACGCACAGCCCGGGGACAGCGCTACTGGCTCCATGTCCGTTCCGCCGGCAGCGGCGGACACGGCCCCCACACCCGCGCGAGCGTTACAGGACACGACTTTCGCAGGCACGACCGAGCCGATACACCGGACGCGCAGGGCGCCTCCGGTGACCGTTCTGCATGAGGTCCGCACGGCGGCGCACGAAACATTCGACCGCATCGTGTTCGAGTTCGCCGACGAACCGTTACCGGGTTACCACGTCGAGTACGCGGCCGGACCGGTATACCAGTGCGGCTCGGGTGACGAGGTGAGCGTGGCGGGCGACGCCACCCTCGTCGTGCGGCTCGAGGCGGCTCAGGCTCACGACGATCAGGGCAATGTGACCATCGCAGAACGACGACGCGTGATGGCGTTGCCCGTTCTGAAAGAACTGACGATAATCTGCGACTTCGAAGCCCAGGTCGAGTGGGTGGTAGGCCTGGCTGCGCGCAAGCCGTACCGCGTGGAGGAGATCTCGGAGCCGCCGCGTCTCATTCTG
>JASFMO010000261.1:0-5276 GCA_050117535.1 Gemmatimonadales bacterium
CTGGGCGTCGTGTTCGAGTCGGCGGCCAAAGCTGCGGACTCTGTCTGGATCGATCGTGGGCGCCGGCAAGACCAACTCGAAGAATGCGAGTTGGCTTCCGGGATCGTCGCTCGGGCCCTGAAACAGGTTTCGGTAGTCCGGCCGAGTCAAGACGCGCCCGGCGGCGACTGCGTCAAGCGCGGTCCTGCACCACGCCAGTTGCTGAAGGATCGTGCGGCGGAAGGCCTCGACGCTCGATTCCAGTCTTTTGAGCAGGATGACCTTCAAGAGACTGGCGACGGAATCGGGACTCGTGTCCGCGTCATCCGCCGCATCGCGAATGCCGACTGTTGGGAAATGGAGCGCCTCCAACCAGTCATCCAACTCGGAGAATAGGTCGTTGTAGGTGCCGGCGAGGTCATACTGGATTGCCGTTGGCGGGCGGCGTCGGGGAAAGCGGATGAGCTCGAGGTTGCCGGTGCCAGGGTCGTGGACTCGCACGTCACCGTAGTGGGCTCGCAGGAAGCGGCGCGTCCGGCGGAGAACGCAGGCGGAAACGATACCGTGCACGTCACCGTCGCCCGACGCGGCACGCCGAAACACAGCGCGGTAGTCGTGTACTCCCAGATGGCGAAAGGCCCCGGGTGGAGCGAAGAGTTCGATGAGATGCTGGAGATCGAGTAGCGTGTTGTTGATCGGCGTTGCCGTCAGCAGGACGACTCGAGAGTGCCGCACCAGGGCGGCGAGGTTACGGTAACGCTGCGTCTGCGGGTTGCGGAAGTTGTGCGCTTCATCGACGAGAACCAGGTCGGCGTCGGCGGACCCGGCACGGCTGAAGTCACGTCGACTGAGCGATTCCATGGTGACAAGCGCGACCCGCCCGTGGCCGGCCTCCCGCACCCAGAAGTCTAGGTTGTCTTCCCGAGCGGGATTGGTGGGGTCGGTACCGGTGGGGGCCGAGTATGGTTGCAGGTAGAAGATCTCGCGGGTCCACTGGTCTCTCAGGGCCGCCGGGACGATCAGAAGTCCATCGCCGCCGTTCTGCAGCGTGCTCTCCAACAACCGCAGGCCGATGTAAGTCTTTCCCAAACCGACGGCGTCGGCGATGATGACACCGCCAAACCGGTCCAGAATATCACAGGCGCGCTCGTACGCTCGTTGCTGATGCGCCGCCAGGGTTGGTGCACCTCCGGGACGAATGTCCGGGGTGGCATCGAGGGCGGTTGCGAAGTGTGCGGCCAGGATCGACCGATACAGCCGTAGGGGACTGACGCGTCGAATGTGCGAATCCGCAGCGAATGTGGCGCTGGCCGTCCCAGCGGTGACAAGGCTTTCCTCGCGTACAGCCGCAACGGCATTTTCGGGTCGCGCCAGCGCCGAGAGGTGCTCGAAGCGTTCGCGCAGTCGCTGCAGGACCATTGGCCGGCGATGATACGTGAGCCAGGCGTGGCTGTCGGCGCTACCCGTAAATACCACTGCGCCGGCCGGGAAGCTACTGCCGCGAGGGTAGAAGAGTGCGAACTCGGGGACCGGTGTCTCTCCGAGGTGTGTCAGGTACCAATGGCGTGGGGTCGCTGTCTGCGTCGTGCTGGTGGCGGCGGTTGGCGTGTGCGTCACCACGTGCACGGTACTGGGCGGGCACTCGGTGCCGAGCCAGTTTAGCAGCTTTGAGAGTCTGCGTGCGGACAAGGCGGCTTCGACGCGGTTCGCGCCAAGCCAGAGCTGACGCACCCAGTCGAGTCCCACCTCATCCGAAGTCGCGGCCAGTAGCTCCGTCCACTGTATCTCGTTCACGGCGGGCTCGCGGAGCGGCTGGAGAGACGTGAATCGAAGTCTCGTAACGCATCGAGTTCCGGAGCGGTGAGGCGGTAGAGTTCTGCCACGGCGTCGTCGAGCGCCATCGCACCGGCGGTGTCCAGTGTACCAGCCTCGTGAGCTCTGCGACCGATCTCGACGCATCGCTCAGCGACAGCCGCGTCGGGTCTCTCGGGATACGGTAGGAGCGCGACCGTCCATCCAAGGAACCGGAAATAGCCTCCGGACGCCCGCTCGGCGATTGCGCGGAGGTAGGTGCGGGCGACGGTCGAATTGAGGACTACGGCCAGAAGATGAGCGTCCTCCCCCGACGCGGCTGCGAATTGGTAGACAGTGTTGAGACTGATGATCGGAGCCGAACCGTCGAGGAACGGGACCCGCCGTGGAATCACTGCCGCTTCCGGTTGTCGGGCGATATCCCGCCAGGCGACGCGTTGAGCCCACTTGGCGGGCCGAACTCGAAACAGGCTCCAGTAAGGTTGGCCGGGCCTGAGGTCCATCCGGCGCGCCAATAGCCTGCGGTGCTTGGATAGGTGGTTGTGTGCGGCTGGTGGCAGCCTGAGCAGTAGGTGACCCGCGTCGTCGTAGGGCCAGACCAGTGCGCGCGACGGGTTGAATCGCCAAGCCGCTAGGTCCTCACCGCCAAGCGCGGGGCGAAGCAGCTCTGGCTCTATCGCGATGCTGCCCGACGGAAGGTCTAGCGTTGCTCTCCCGGCCTCCACACCCCCGTGCACCGAGCCGACGAAGACCGAGTTGGCGCCGGTGAAGATACCCCGGCTGGGGCGGCGGCCCGGCTGCTCGCCGAGCGGTAGGCCGGTGGCTCGCATGCGCTCGAACACGCGGCGCACCGCAGGAGGCGCGAGGACCCAAGGTGATTCGGCGTCGTCCGCAAGGAGGGGGAGGTGAAACTGGCGGAGCCGGAAATCGAGAGTCTCGCCACGTCGATCGTGGACCCGTACTTCGACCTCGGCAGCCCGGCCGGGGTGTTCTTGTCGGATCAATAGCGCGAGAGGATAGGTCGTGGCGTCGAACAGACGCTTGACGGCCAGCGAACAGTCTTCGAGACGAAGAATACGGGTGTGGCGTAGCAAGCGCTCGCGAGCTCCGCTTGCGGCCAGACAGCGTACGGTCTTCGATGGAAGCAAGAAGCCAAGAGCGCCGCCTTCGTGCAGCAATTCGAGCCCCCTCTCGAGGAAGAGGAGGCTAAGATCGGCCTGTGCTCCGAATCCGCGCCCGGCGCCGGCCAGCCGAGCGCCGCGGCGCCAGCCGGCGTTGCGCAGGAAGGAGAAGCGGCCCCGGAGACGCCGGCGGGCCAGTCCCGACCAGTGATGAGCGCGCACCCAAGGCGGGTTGCCAATGACGAGATGAAACAAGGCGCTGGTGTTGTCGGGGTCCGCGAAGTGGATGGGGAACGAGAAGAACGGCAACTCACCCAGGTCCTGTATGCGCTGGAGTAGCCGACTCAAGTCGGTGCGGTGGCGCTTGAGCGCCGCCGACTTCTTTTTCTGCTGACGAGTGAGCCGAGTACGGTTTCCAAACAGGTCTCGGCCACGGGCGGCCTCGCTCAGTTCTGCGCGTCGGGCGTCGATCGTGGAAATGAGTTGGCCGATGTAGCCGCAGGCGAGTCGATATTCCGCGTGCTGAATCGCGCGCAGACGTCGGCGCTTGCCGGTGCCGACCGCGTGGAAATAGCGGTCCCGGCGGGCGGCGAGCTTGCGAATCTCGCGCCGCCATTCGATCGCCGATCTTCCACCGTCGAGGTTCTCGGCTTGGAAGGAGAGATCGAGAGGGTCAATCAGTGCGTCACCTTGCCGGATGTTGAGGTCGAGATTGGGAAGTGGCGGGACGTCCTGGATGTGGGGCACGTCTAGATCGACGGTAAGGGCGAGCCACAGCCGAAGCTCGCATAGCCGTACGGCCGCCCCGTTCACGTCGACTCCGTAGAGGTTTTGCTGTATGATCTCGCGGCGCAGCGCAAAACGGGAGAACTTGTCCCGCGTCTTCCCCTCCAAGGCTGTCCGCAGTTGCTCCAAACGCGTGAGAGTCGCCAGCAAGAAGGCTCCCGAGCCGACCGCCGGATCCAGCACACGCAGGCGTCGCGCCGAGGTCAATAGGCGCTCGCGCAACGCCGAATCGAGATCGACCGAGCGACCGGCGATGAGGTCGTCGATTTGCCTCGGTTCACCGCCAGAGGCACGAGCTAGGTAGGCCGCCAGCGCGCCGTCGACAAGTCGGTCTACGACGACCCGGGGAGTGAAGTAGCACCCGGTGGATTCCCGGAGCGAGTCGAACATCAGGCCTTCAAAGACCCGACCCAACATCTCGGGATCTAACGCCACGTCCTGATCGGTGGGTTGATCCTCGCGCAGCGTGAACTGGTACTTGTCCAGCAAGCCGGCCAGCAAGGTCGAGAAGCAGCAGTCCGGCACGTCGAGGCGCGGGTAGTTCCGCTCCAACGCATCTTTCTCAAACAGCCCGCCATTCAGGAACGGCAGGTCACCCAAATCCCGCGCCGCTCTACCGCGCCGCTCGGGCGGCCGGTTGAGAGCTCTGAAGAATAGGGGCTTGAGTCGCCTTCTATAGAATGGCAGCTGCCGGTCGAGCGCGTCCTCATAGAGATGTCGGAGGTAGGCCGTATCGCCGCCCAGCCAGCCCTTTCGCTGCACGAAGTACAGAAAGAGCAGGCGCCCGAGGAGGATCAGTGCCAGGTCGAGGCGGTCTTGCTGGGCTCCGTTCGGTAGCCCCGTCAGGCTTGCGGCTAGCTCGGCGCGGTGCTGACGGAACTCGGTGAAGAATCGATGGGTCATCCCCTCGCGATCGAGAGCGCTCGCGTGTGCGAGAGCGATCTCGCTGGCGGTCTCAGCCGTACCGACGCGCAGGGCGGAGAGGATATCCAATTCCGATCGACGAGGTGACGCCGGGTCGATCCAGAGCTTTGAGAGCCTGAATGGGCCCGGGCCGAGACCCCAACTGGCGAAGACGAGGCGCGCGTCTTTTCGCCCCTCGAAGATCAGCAACGCGCGCCGAGCCGGATTGTGGTGGAACAAGTCGGAGGAAACTTGGCGGATCGCTTCCGGGTCGAGGTCCCCCGGTAGTAAGACCCTCAACACGCAAAAGGCTCCACGCCGCGCCGCTACCTCCAGCTCGAGCGGTCTCGATTCGGATATCCCGAAGTCTGACAGGCCCGAGTTGGGTACGCGCAGACCGACGGGATCGAAGCCAAGCGTCTCGAGCAGCCTAGCCGTCTCACCGGCTTGCCACTGCGACAAAGCTCTCAATAGGACAGCAGCATCCACGACGCGTAACTCGGTCTCCTCGTGGTCGAGAGGGTCGTTCCGGTCTCGTCGGGAACGCTGCAACGACGGTGTCAACAGATCGGCATCTGAGGTGTGGACGGTAGGGCGTGACCGGGGCGCCGCCTTGACGGAGACGTCGCGAGCTCGACATAATGCCGCCATCGAGAATCAGCGCTCCTCACGATT
>JASFMO010000262.1:0-5261 GCA_050117535.1 Gemmatimonadales bacterium
GCCATCAGGATGCTCTCCTCGTCCTCAATGATCAGAATCTTCGGCATCGTCTTTCTCCGTGATGACCGGAAGCTTGATGGAGAAGGTGCTGCCGCGTCCCGGCTCGCTATTCACGTGCACAGCCCCACCGTGCGCCTCCACGATCTCTTTGACCAGCGTGAGTCCGAGGCCGCTCCCCTTCACCGATCGCGTCAGAGCATCGCCGCCGCGGTAGAAACGGTCGAAGACCCTGTCGATCTCATCGGCGGGGATGCCTACACCGAAATCCTGTACCTGAATGGTCACGAAGCCGTCGCCGGCGAAGGCGCGCAGGTTGATTTGCTTGATTTCATCCGAGTACAGGACGGCATTGTCGATGAGGTTCGAGATGGCTTGCGTGATGGCTTCCCCGTCGGCACGCACCGGCGTCAGTGGCCGCTGGATTTCGGCTTCGACAATGTAGCCCTCGTGCCCGACACGATGTTGAGTCGTCGTGACGAGGTCGTACACGAGATCTCCCACATCGACGGGCGCGAAGCGGAACTCCTTCCGGCCTTCCTCGATGCGGGCGAGGTCGAGGATGTTGGTGACGAGGGAGGACAGCCTGGAGCTCTGTTCGACCAGCACATCGTAGTAGCGCTGGCGCCGCTCCTCCGATGGCACACGGCCCGCCTGCAGCATCTCGGCCAGTTGCCGGATGGAGGTCAGCGGGCTCTTGAACTCGTGCGACACGGTGGAGACAAAGTCGGACTTCAAGCGCGCCAACTCGAGCTCGTGAGAGACGGCGCGCACCGTCAGGATGAGACCGAAGACGAGGATGCTAGCGATCAGCAGGAACATGTAGAAGTAGAGGCTCTGGCTGGATGTGAGCAGACGGAGATACGGGTTCTGGGGGCGTTGATAGAACTCCATCAGCCAAGGGGGGAAGTTACCGGCAAACGTCGCATTGATGGTGAGCGAGCCGACCGGCGATCCCTCCGGGGCGAGCAAGGTCCGGCCATCCCGCCCCCTCACCAGCCAATCCGTCGTCCGCGAATCGATCAAGCTATCCAACAACGGCCTGAGCACTTCGTCTTGCAAGTATCGGTCATCCAGCAGCAGTCCCCAGTGGACCGCAAGCTCGCTGGTCAGGCTCGGGAGTGATACGAGATAGGCTTGACCGCCGGTCTCCAGCACGAACCGGCTCCCGGGCCCGACGCCCCCGGCGACCACGCGAGAGATCCGCGCCTGTAGGTCTTCCCCGGCGTTCTCCTGGAACTCGAGCAGCCGCTCGGTAACCTCGCGGCGCTCGTCCTCGAGCTCGTTGAGGGCCGCCAGGGCGCGCCGTCGTTCCTCCAATTCGTCATCCGCACACACACGGGACAGCAGAGCCTCGATCGACTCCGCAGCCTGACGCTTGAAGAACTCGTACTGCGCCCGCTCCAGCGACCATTCTCCATCGAGCAAGCGCTCGTATAGTGCCGTGAAAGCGTCAAGCGCAGCGACGGAGTCCGCCACCGCCAGCAGCAGCGACCCGTACTCGAGACGCGCGGTCGGACCAATGGGTACCCCGGCGCGGGTCATCACGGGGCTGTACTCCTGAACTAGCGTCTCGCAGGTGCGCGCCGCCGACGCGAGGCGTCCGGCCTTTCGCTGGACCCGGGCGATGGTGAGCAGCAACTCGCCCTCGAGTGCAGGATCCGAAGTCCGGCTGAGGGCCCGGC
Source organism: Gemmatimonadales bacterium (assembly GCA_050117535.1). Taxonomy (GTDB): domain Bacteria; phylum Gemmatimonadota; class Gemmatimonadetes; order Palauibacterales; family KS3-K002; genus JASFMO01. Next base: position 1,683 of record JASFMO010000262.1, read on the forward strand.
GATAACTGGCCAACGCCTCGCCGAAGTCTCGCTGCTGGAACTCGCGGCGCTGTCCGTCCTGGACGTCGGCCGCGATGGCGGCCGGCCACGTAGCGCCTGTGGCCTGACCGCTGCCGTCGGGCAAGAACAACAGATCGGCGGCGGGAAGGCGGACCGTTCGCGGGCTCTCGAAGGCGAACACCTCTTCCACCAGTGGGTATCGCACCTGCAAGCTGTCGAGCGCGACGGAGAGGCGCGAAGTTTCCGTGTCCTCGTTCTCGGCGCTGTTCGCGTACCCAGCGACGACGGAAGCGAGCGACTGCTCGACGGCCACGATCCGCCCATCGACGGTGTCGGCGATCAACTCGGAGACAGCGCGGTGCTCGTTGAGGCGCCGCTGTGCCAGCAACGCCGCCTCATTGCGAATACCCCGAAAGGCGAGGTAGGCGAGGACGAGGCTGGGTATGCCGACGCCCAGGAGAAAGAGAAGCGCGACCTTGCGGCGCCTAAGCAGCGGGATGTTCATGGTAGGCAGGCCGACTTCGACTACGACCGGTCGGTGGAGGCCGACGGGCGCAGAAGAGCGCGGCGATGTGTCCTATCGCAAGGCGTACGGTCATCGCACCGGCACGTCCTTGCTGCGACTCGGAACTCAGCGTCGATGCGACGTCCGTACCAGCGTCAGATCGACGGCCAATGCGAGTCTGGCCAGCGAAGGAAGGGGCGTACTTCTTCTATGGTGATCTGATTGCCACCGGCACGCAAGCTTCCGTCGAGTCCCTAACCCGTGTCTTCAGTAACCCACCGCCGCACCGTCGCGACGCGGATCCGCCGCTCCGACCAGCCAACCATCATCGCGGACCAGCACGACATGCACGCCGCCGAAGAACATGTTGTAGGGCGGCTGAACCGCCAGGTCGTAACCACGCGCGCGGAGGCCCGCCAGCGCTTCCGAGGCGAAGCCCTGCTCGAGTTGAACACGCTTCGACTGGTAGGTGGGATAGATGCGCGGCATGGCCACGGCCCGCGCCGGATCGAACCCGAAGTCGAGCGTATAGATGATGGTATGGACGATGGCCGGCGGTATGCGGCCCGACGCCGGTGACCCGACGACCAGCTTGATGTCATCGCCTTCGAGCACCAGGCTGGGCGCCGTGCTCGAGCGCGGCGACCGGTACGGTCCACGCCGGTTCGCCTCGGGCCCGCCGAAGTTCATCGCCGCGGTGTTGTAGAAGGCGCCCTCGGAGAACGTGCCCGAGCCGAAGTAGAGGCCCAGCGTGTAGGTCATCGAGACCGCGTTCCGATCTTCATCCACCACCGACACGTGCGTGGTCTGGGCGTACTCCTGCTCGCCGCTCCAGCGCGTCCGACCGGTCTGCATTTCCGGCTTCGCGAACGTGGTCGCCGGCAGCGGATCGATGGCCGCGCAGCTGGGCGCGTACGGTTCTTGTTCCTCGTCCCATGGATCGCCGGGCGCCAGCGAGTCGGCCACCGCCGCACCGATCAAGACGGCTCGTTCGGCGGCGTACGCTTCGCTGGTCAGGCCCGCGGAAGGCACGGCCGCGTCGTCGGGCGCTCCGACCCAGGCGTCGCGATCGGCCCGGGCGATACGAATGGCATCGACGACGTGCCCCAACGCCTCGGGGTTCTCGTACGGCAAGCCCAGCGCGGTCAGGTCGTAGCGATCGAGCAGCGCGAGTGTCTGGACGACTTCGGTGCCGGCCATCGGCGGCGGTGCGCCGAGCACAGTGTAGCCGTGGTAGGTCCCGCAGACGGGCCGCCGCCAGTTCGGCTCGTAGTTCGCCATGTCTTCCAGCGTGATGGGATTGCCGCCCGCCGCCAGCTTGGCCACCAGCGTCTCGGCTGTCGGCCCCTTGTAGAAACCGTCACGACCGTTTTGCGCGATGCGTTCCAGCGTCCCAGCCAACTTGCTCTGCACCAGGCGGTCGCCAGCCTGCAACGGTAAGCTGTCGGGATAGAAGATGGCCGCGACCTCCGGGTCGGCGGTCAGCTTCGCCCGCGCTTCGATGATCACTTGGGCCAGCAGCGTGTGGATGAGGAACCCGTCGCGCGCGAGACGGATCGCGGGTTCCAGCACCGTCTCGACCGGTAGCGTTCCATAGCGCTCGTGCGCCGCCAGCAGACCGCCGACCGAGCCCGGGACGCCCACGAGCCGCTCCGGGGTGATCGCCCGGACGGCTTCTTCTTCCCCGGCCTCCATGGCTTCGTCGAGCGCGTAGTCCGGCTCGCCCTTGGCGACGGGGTAGAACTCGACGTGATCGGCGCGATTCTCGGTTTCCATCCAGATCGTCATCGAGCCGCCGCCGCCGATTCCCGACATCATCGGCTCGAGCACGCCCAACGCGAAGGCCGTGGCCACCGCCGCGTCCACGGCGTTGCCGCCCTGCCTCAGCATCTCGAGACCCGCTTCGGCGGCCAAGGGGTGGGCCGCAGCGACGACGCCGTTCTGCGCCGTGACGCGTTGCTGCGCGCGCGGAACGATGACGTCGGTCGAATCGAGACCGCGCTCTGTGCAGCCGGTGACGACCGCGATACAGAAGCACGCGACGACGTGCGCGATCGCCTTGTTCGGTGAGAACACGCGAAACGAAGCATGCGACCTAGACATCATAGTCGGCTCCTCGATTGGGCTCGGCGTGGACTGAACGACTGTAGGCTGGGACTCGGTCAGCATACCGACGACGAGGCGATAGGCGCAAGCGGTGGGGACCTTTGGTGGGTCCACGCCAACGGAGACCAGCGCACCCGGCGAGAATCCTGGACCGGCACACCCTCGCGAACGGCGCGCCGGTCGGGTTGATTTCGTTCGAGGCGCTGACTAATCGGCGAGCAGCTGCTTGATCTCCTCGCTCGAGAGGACCTTGCCCGCCGACCTCACGTCACCGTCCACGGCGAGGGCCGGCGTCAGCATGACACCCAACCGCATGATCTCCTTGACGTCGGTGACCTTCTCGACCTCGTAACCGTCGACCTCGGCCGCGGCGGTCTGTGCGTTCTCCGCTAGTTTGTCGCAGTTGGGGCAACCCGTGCCCAGAATCTGGATTTTCTTCATTCGGTTCTCCTATCCGTAGAACGTTCCGTAGACGTGGCCCGCGATCGTCGACATGACGACGACCAGCATCACGTAGGCCACCGTCTTCTTCGTGCCGATCACGCTGCGGATGACCAGCATGTTGGGCAGCGAGAGCGCCGGCCCGGCGAGCAGCAGGGCCAGCGCGGGTCCGTCACCCATTCCATTCCCGAGCAGCCCTTGCAGAATGGGCACCTCGGTGAGGGTCGCGAAATACATGAAGGCGCCGGCTATGGAGGCAAACAGATTCGCGAATAGCGAATTGCCGCCGACGGCGCCGCTCACCCAATGGGACGGTATCAGCCCCTCGTGGTCGGGTCGGCCCAGCAGCGCACCGGCGATCAACACGCCAATCAGTAGCAGCGGCAGGATCTGCTTCGCGAAGCGCCACGATTCGGCGAACCAGTCGCCCGCTTCGCCGGGGCGCGTGCTGGTGATGATCGAGAGTCCGACAACGGCGGCGGCGAAGGCGAGCAGCGGTTGATTAGGGAACAGCAACGCGAGCAGCG
>JASFMO010000263.1:0-5236 GCA_050117535.1 Gemmatimonadales bacterium
CCGCCTCCGCTATTTTCGTCACCAGCGTTTCGATGTCGACCGGTTTCTCCAGAAAGTCCAGCGATCCCAGCTTCATCGACTCAACGGCCTGGCCCAGGGTCGCGCGACCGGTCAGTAGAATGACTTGGAGATCCGGATTGATCTGGAGGAGAGCCTGTAGTGTCTCGATGCCGTTCATTCCCGGCATCGCCATGTCCAGCACGATAGCATCGAACGGCCGCTTGCCGGCCTTTTCCAGCGCCAGCTCGCCGTTCGCTGCCGTGTCTACGGTGAGGCCTCGCGCCTCGAGCCGCTCAGCGAGGACCTCGACGAAGTCCTCCTCGTCATCGACGAGGAGGACGGTACTCTCGCTCATGATCCCTCCTCCTCCCGATCGCAGGCGGAGAGCAGAACTCGGACCAACTCGCTGATCTTCACGGGTTTCATCAGGTAGTCATAGGCTCCGAGCTCCTGTCCCTTCTTGGCGTCCTCCTCCGAGCCCCAACCCGTCAGTAGGATCACCTGTAGCCCCGGTTGTTCCTCCTTGATCCGTTTGATGACCTCCAAGCCGCCGAGGCCCGGCATCTTCAGGTCGAGCAGGACCACGTCGAAGGGCACCTCCGCGAGTCGCGCGAGCGCCTCGGTGCCCGTGGTCACGCCGCTGGCTTGGAACCCCCGCAAGTTCAGACGCTCTTCCAATGCGGTGACCAGCTCGGCTTCGTCGTCCACGATAAGAACACGTATGGGGTCCATATGTCGCTCCTAGACGTGCGCCCGACGTATCGGCAATGTGACTGTGAAGCACGTGCCTTCACCCACCTTGCTCTCCACGCTGATTCGTCCGCCCAGTTTCTGAACGATTCCGTAGGTTATTGAGAGACCCAAACCCGTTCCCGCGCCTTTCTTCGTCGTGAAGAAGGGATCGAATATGTGCTCGAGGTGCTCGTCGGGGATGCCCACGCCGTTGTCCGTGATGGTGACCGCCACCGAATCATCTACTTGTTCAATCCCTATCTCGATCCGCCCACCATCGGCCACGGCGGCAAAGGCATTGTTGACAATATTCAGAAATACTTGCTGCAACTGCCCCCGGTCGCTGACCACCGGAGGCGGAGATTCGGGAAACTTGAATTCGATTTCGATGTTTCGGTAGCTGGCTTCCTTGCCGAGGAAATCAAGGACATCCTTGAGCAAGACAGCGAGGTCAATAGTCTCCCATTGCACTTCCATGTGCCGCGCGAATCCCAGGAGACGATGGGTGATCCCCCCACAACGCTCGGAGGCGTTGAGAACCGAGTCCACCAACTGAATCATCTTGTCGCGCGGCGGCAGTCCATCGTGCAGCGTTACGAGGTCCTTGAGTAACCCTGCATTCTGGATGATGATCGAGAGAGGATTGTTGATCTCGTGAGCCACTCCGGCGCCCAGCCGCCCTATGGCGGCCATCTTGTTGGTGTACTCCATCTTGTGGTACAGCGCCGCCCGTTTTGCGTCCGCCTCGCGGAGGCGGTTGACAACGTAGAGCGAGCCCGAGATCACCACTGCCAGAATCAGCGCGATGCTAATCGCCGGAAACGCCAGCAGGTCGCGGCGCAATGGGAGCCAACCCGCGTGCAGCGCGATTCGCGGACTCAAGGCCACCAGTGTGAACGGTGAGCGCTCGATCTGCGCGTAGCAGACGATGACCTCTTCTCCGTTCTCATCCACGACCTCGAGCAGGTTCGGCTCAGAACTGAGGGGAAGCTGCGGCAACGGCGTGCGCTCCAGCGGCTCACCATAGAGCTGCGACGAACTCTGCAGCGCACCCTCGCGGTTGAGGATGAATGCATCGCTGAACGGCTGGAGCCCCAGTGAATGGCATCGGCGACAAACCGGATCCTGCTCGGGCCGGCGGGCCGTCCGCGCGCGCACCAACCAGTGGAATGCATCGGTATCGATGGTAGCTCGTAGCACGTAAGGAGGTCGATCTGCGGCATGCTGCTGCACGGCAATGACGCTGTGGGGGAAGTTCCGATACCCCAGAAAGACGTCGCTCACGTATACACCGCGGGCCACCACCTCGCGGAACCACTGGTCGTTCGCGTAGCTGATGGCTTGGAATCTCTCGGGGCCCGCATACGCCACCAGTCTGCCTTCTCCATCGATAAGGCCGAGATCGATCACGCCGCCGAAGGTTTCGTTGAAGTTGGCGAGCAGCGAGGTCAGCCTTCCCGCCTCACGAAGATCCTCGAACGAATTCTCCCGAGTCGCCATGGCGAGCGCCGACAACCGCTCGGAGAGGAAGGATTCCATAGACATCTTGCCGGCGGCGACGAACCGCTGCATGGGGCGCGTCAACTCGGCGCGGACTATTTCCTGATACTGGTAGTAGGTTATGCCGGACATGATGATCAGCGGACCCACGGCCACCGCCGAGATCGATGCGACGGCGATGACGACCATCTTCCGGTAGCGTCGCCGGGAGATCAGTTGATCCTGATCTTCCTCCAATCCGCCTTCACGCCTCGCTCTCTCCGCCATAGTCGAAATCCACTCAACCGAGCACCTGCATCAGCCTCGCCGATACCGTGACTCGTGTTTCAGTTCGCCCCACGCCGCTAGTTCGCGGTTCGACGCTCACGACCGGCTCTCCGGACGACCTCCATCAGTTCATTGATGTCCACCGGCTTTTGCAGATAATCAAACGCCCCCAGACGGCGGGCTTCCGCTTCATCTTTGTCCGAGCCGTGGCCTGTCATGATGATGACTTCCAGCTGTGGATACATCTTCTTGACGCGCCGCAGAACCTCCATCCCATCGATGCCCGGCATGCGGAGGTCGAGCACCATCACGTCGGGAACGTCGTCCTCGAGCATCTGCAACGCCTGCTCGCCGTCCAACGCCACATCGCTCCCGACCTCCCGCATCTCCATCCGCTCGGCCATAGTCCGCACGAAGTCCTCTTCGTCGTCGACGAACAGCACCTTGATTTCGGCCGCCGTGCCGACTTCGCCCGCACTGGCCTCGTCGGCGCTCGCACCCTGTCCCGGCGGCGACTCTCGCATAGTCTCCCTGGCCAGCTCCGGCACGCCGGCCTCGGCGAAAGCGGCCGCCGTCATGCTCCGGTCGAAGTCCTCCTGCGATTCCTTGAGAAATTCGGCGGCGGCCCGTAGGCTCTTTCTCCAGGCGGCCCGGACGGTGCTCAGGAGGTGCGCCGTATCCGCCGGCTTCTGCAGATACTCGAAGGCTCCCAACCGACGGGCCTCCTTCTCCTCTCGGTCCGAGCCGTGCCCGGTGAGGATGATGACCTCTACGTGCGGATGCTCCTTCTTGACCCGCTCCAGCACCTCCATCCCATCGATACCCGGCATGCGGAGGTCGAGCACCATCACGTCGGGCGACTCGTCCTCGAGCATCTGCAAAGCTTCCTCGCCGCTCAAGGCCACCCGACTGCCGACGTCGCGCATTTCCATTCTCTCGGCCAACGTCTTCACGTAGGCTTCTTCATCATCGACGAGGAGCACTTTGATCTTGCTCATTACAGTCTCCCTACTAACAACCTTCTTTCGTCACGTTGAGAGGGTCAGCCGGAACCCTTGCGCCGAATCGACTTCCTCGACGGACGCACCCAAATCCTCGAGCACCGCTGCCAGCCGGCTCCACGCCCTCGTCTCGGCTGGGCTGAACGAAACACCCTCTCCTCCGACATCGCCGCTGAACTCCAGCGACGGTCGATTTCCGTGGCGAACCGGGCGTATGCTCAGCGTTCCAGCCTCCGGTAGCTGCTCCAAACAGCACTCGACAGCCGTGTAGAGTGCCAACTGGAGCCGCAGCAGATTGACCTCCAACCGCAGTCCCTGTTCCCCAGCCTGCACCTCCAAGACGTGCCTCCCTCGCCTCGCAATGCGCTGGCACAGGAATGTTAGCTGCTGAGCCGCATCATCCAGGAGGATATCGTCCTCGGGGAGATCGAGGCTGTGCGCGAATCGATTCAGGTTTGTGAGGAGATCCGAACCGCGCTTGACTTGAGCTTCAATCCGGCCGGTCGCCCGCATGAGCTTCTCGGCTTTCGGCGGCGCGGTTCCGTCGCCAGACTTGACGATGTCGGCAATCAGGCCGGTGGATTCCTTGATGATCGCCAGGACGTTACGCAATTCATGCGTGGCGCCGGCAGTGATATGGCCTATGAACGCCGCTTCCCGATTCTCGGTCGTGCTCATCACCCTATCCAATGATGGGCTCGCACAGCTGCTCGAGCGCTGAACGTTGCGCACATCGCGCGCGGCTGGCTTCGCACGAGAAAACCAGGCACCGCAGGATACTACATCACGCTATGTAGCGTTAGCAATGATCAGGCCACACCGATGCTGCTTGACAGCCCCCGCTACTTCGCTTATCTGGCATAGGGCTGAATCGTGCCGTTTGTCACGATTTGCTGTGCGACCCTGAGAGGAGGTCGGGTGAGCAGTCCAGCTACGCCACGGCTCGCGCGGGTCTCGAGGGGCCAACCCGACGGGCCGGCATCGACGCACGGGACTGTGAGAGGGTACCGACGCGCTGTCAATTCATCCGTTCCTGTTTCGCTCCTCCGCGTCCTCGCGCCACTCAGCCTCTTGCTCTTGTTCGATCCCGGCATCATACAAGCGAGCGAGGCGACCTCTGCAGAATTGGCCGCCAGCACAATGGCCTGGTGGGTGTGGCCCCTCGTCTTGTTCGCCCTCACGTTCGTCATGGGGATCCTCGCCGCGTTGGGTGGCGTCGGCGGCGGCGTGCTCTTCGTTCCGATCGTGAGCGGCTTCTTCCCCTTCCACATCGACTTTGTACGCGGTTGTGGTCTTCTCGTGGCGCTCGCCGGCGCGCTCGCCGCCGGGCCGGGGTTCCTTAAGATGAACCTGGCCAGTCTGCGGCTGGCGATGCCCGTGGCGTTGATCGCTTCGAGCTGCGCCATAGTCGGAGCCATGATCGGCCTCGCTCTCCCGACACACGTCATCCAAACGGCACTAGGGGCGACGATTCTGGGGATCGTCGCCCTCATGATGGCAGCCAAGAAATCGGTATATCCGGAAGTCGGCGAGGCAGACCGTCTTTCCTCGACCCTGCGGATCTGCGGTGTCTATACCGAGGCCAGTCTGGGCCAGACGATCAACTGGAAGGTGCACCGGACCGTGCCTGGGCTGCTCCTGTTCATCGTCATCGGCGTGATGGCGGGAATGTTCGGACTGGGCGCGGGCTGGGCCAACGTGCCGGTTCTCAACCTCGTCATGGGCGCGCCGCTGAA
>JASFMO010000264.1:0-5216 GCA_050117535.1 Gemmatimonadales bacterium
CGTGATCGAGTAACTCCCGTCCATGGAGCAAGAAGAAGAACATCGAGTAGAGCATGATGAACAGGTGAAACAGGAAGCTCATCGTCGCCTGAGTGAACGCCGAGAGGCTGCGAACGAGGAACGAGCTGATGTGCGACGCGACCTCTCCCAGCTTCCTCGTGATCTGCTCCCGATAGGGCTCGAGGCTCTCCCCGAACGGCAGCGCCGCGATCAGCTCGTCCAGGCGGCTGTCCTCGCGCAGGTGCTCGCGGACCCAGGGCGCCACCGACTCACTGACACTCACGGCCTGCTCTGCCACGATCAACATCAACAGGATCAGCGGCGTCGCAATAAGCAACAGCACCAGGAGCAGTGAGGCCGTGGCCGCCGCCGGCTTGCGACCGCGGAAGCGCTCTAGCAGACGCGTATACAGCGGATAGGTCAGGCCGGTGAATATCGCGCCCATCAACACCGACACGATCAGCGTCCGGATCATCCCAAAGAAGAGGGCGGCGGCCAGGACAAAGAGGAGCAGGACGAACGCTCGGTGGATCAGTTCGCGCTTTCGCTCAATCGTGCTCATGCGAAAATACTCCCTTCCGGTTTCGCCAGCTCACTCCTGCGCTGGTGCTGACGGTCGGTCTGAGTCCCGTTCAGAAACGGAATCCGACTCCGAGCTCGGGGCCGCCGAAGCTCAGCTTGCGGACAGTGCCTTCGTTGCCCTGGTCGAAACTGAGGTAGCGGTAACCGAGGCCCACGGCGCCCCATCGGAAGTCGTAGGTGATGGAGGCCAGGCCCTGCCAGGTGAAGTCGGACTCGCCGGTTCCGATGTCCACGTAGTACGGGATGTAGAAATGCCTGGATAGAGCGAGTCGGCCCCTCACACCCACGATGCCGTTCCATACATGGGTCGATTGTTCGACGGTGGTGTCGGCGTCGATGGGAGCGCCCGCCGCGAGCGACAAACTCGTATTCGCGTAGAAGTAGCGGGCACCGAGCTGGACGGCGAGGCTGCTTCCTCCCGTGCTGCGGACCGCCTCGTAAGCGACGCCCGGAGTCACGATCCACGATTTGAGCTTGAAGGCCGCGTCGAGGGTGACAGGCACACCGACGTCCAGCTGCGCGCTGGTGTTCTTGGCTTCTTTCAGGTAGATCACGTCAGCGGCCAGCGACCACTTCTTGTGGTGCACCGCGGCGGCGGCCATGATGGTGAACTGGAGATTGTCTATCAGCGTTCCCGGATCGACCTCGATCTGATCGCCGAAATCGGGAACGTCGTAGGCCAGTTTGCCGTTGATCGTCGGCAGCCAGCCGTAGATCCCCGCCCCGAAGCGCCAGTCGCGCTCCTGCGCCGAGACGTTTGAGGCGAAACCCATCATCACCACGATCGCGGGCACGACCGTCACGGTTCTCGATAGTCGCGTCATCATCTCGTCCTCGTTCCGGTCTCGCGAGGCACGGCAGGAAGGCACCACACCTGGCGAGCGTTGGACTGTGGCTAAGTAGCCGGCTTCATGTTCGCCATCATACCGGCCCGGTTGGAAGACCGAATCCCCAGACAGGGGGGATATTTCCTCTCACCCGTCGCGGGGGATTCGACTGGGCGGGTTGGTTATGGGAACGTCGCGGGGACGATCCCGCCGGGGCACAAGCGACGATCCGGTGGACTCCGAAGACTAATCCGGGCTGACGGAACCGTAGGTGAAGTGGAAGTCGGTCAGCCCGGCGAGCCTCTGAAGGGCGATACCTCGATTAGGCTGAGCTGGAGCTATCTCGCGCCTAGGCCTGCTTCAGCGTGTCCCAGGCTTCATCAACGCTCGTGCTCAGCTTCTGGAACGCGTCACGGACGCCGTCCTGCAGCTTCGTCCAGCTTTCGGTCGCCGCGGCTGAAGACTTCTCGAGCTCCGTACGAGCGGCCGCGAGTTCCTGATTCAACTTGACGATCGTCGGATCGACGTCTGCCGACGAGACCTTCTCGTCGAGCTGGGCCTGGAGCTTGAGGATCGCAATCCGCCCTTCTGCCAGATCCGCATGATTGGCCTGAACCGTCTCGGTCAGGGCGCGGACGTGTGCCTCGAGGGCAGCGATCCGCTCGTCCTGCTGCTTGTCATCTCCGAAGATTCCCATGACTGCCTCCTCATAGCTGCTATTGAAAACGGTTCCTACCGTGCCACGGCACTCGGAGCATCACCAAAGTGGGTGAAAAAGTGGTGGCATTCTTGGGGGGTGTAACCCTCCGCGGTCCTGATCGGCGTGAGCCGGAACGGGCGCACACAGGACGTTGAGCTCCATGTCATCGATTTCCCGCGACACTATCGCTGACTGACCGCAGGTGCAGGTCCCGCTGCGGGAACGGAATCTCTATACCCTCTGCCCGAAGGGCAGCGTGGATCATCAGAGTCAACTCACTGCTCAAGCGAAGTCCTTCATTGAACTCTGCAGCCCAGCACTTCAACTTGAAGTTGAGCGAGCTGTCTCCGAAGCCGACAAACAGTGCCGCCGGTGCGGGGTACTTCAAGATCTCCTCGTGCTTGTCGGCGGTATCGAGCAACAGATCGAGCACGCGCTGCGGGTCGGAGCCGTAGGCTACACCCACCGGTATCTCGAGCCTGCGGTGCTCATCTGTCAGAGTCCAATTGACGACCTCCGTGGTCGTGAGCGTAGCGTTGGGCACGATCACTTCGGATCCGGAGAAGGCTCTGATTGTACTTGAACGCATGCCGATGCGACGCACCGTGCCCCAGAAACCTCCCAACTCCACGACATCCCCGATCTGGATCGGTCGCTCGAATGCGAGGACCAGACCCGACACGAAGTTGTTGACGAGGTCCTTAAGACCGAAGCCCACACCTACGCCGAGGCCGCCCGCGATCAATGCAAGTCGGCTGAGTTCTATACCGGCGGCGCTGATTGCAGCGAAGAACCCCAGGGCGATGATGGTGTAGTGAACCAAGGTGGAGATGGCGCCGGGCACACCTCGCGCTAGCCTGGCTCGGGACAGAACGTCTTCCGCCATCACTGACCGCACGATCCGAGAGAGCTGCAGCGCGATCCACATCGTCACGACGAATGCGACCACATCGCCGAGGCTCAGCGCGAAGGCCCCCACCGAAAGTTCGGCGTTCAAGACCGCGGTCAACACCCGGAGGGCGGCCTCCCAACTTTGGAATGCCTCGAGCGCAGCCCATATCCAGACGAGTAGCGCAGCGACACCGATGAGCTTGGTTCCTCGGCGGGCAAGCAAGTTGCGATTCTTGCGTACCGAGTTGAGCGACTGAGCCAGCCGGCTGCGGAGTGCCAGCTTGTAGAGCCCCGTGACTATCTCGGCGGCCGCGTACAGCACTAGCAACGCGTAGATCGCATCCAGTGTCGCGGCCGTGAGTAGCTCGGCCAGGGCGACGACACCCCAGACGTTGGCGAACAGCGATGTCGCAAGTGTGATTGCGCCGATGCCGGCCGCACCGTTGATCCAACGATGCAGCTCGCCTGCCGTGACCGCCCTTCGCTCATGAACTCTGAGGCAGACGCATGCAGCCAACGCAGCTGCAGTGATTGCGAGCAGCAGCAGACGCTGAACCAGGGATTGATCCAGCGAGATCTTGTACAGTTGGTGCACCACGAACAGACCCGCGGCACCGTATATCACGCCGCCCATGCGCCGGTATACGCTCGACGGAAGCAGCAGTAGCACTGGAGCGATCCCGACCAACTTCTTCGCGGTACTCACTGCTGCCGGTGGCGTAGGGTATATGAAGGCGGTTGTCAGCAGGGTCAGCAGGAGGGCCGACGCTATTGGTCGGTTCAGAAAGTGAACGACTCCGCTGAGGTCGGGGTCTTGCATGTCCCACTTCTTAGCGCGGTAGCGCAGCACCGTGGTAACCAGCAGCAGAGCGAGAAACACCGTCAGACTGAGCTCGCGTTCCGCATCGCTCATGCGGGCGTAGTTCCGTACGGCAGCAATGTTGTCTTGCCACGCATTGCGCAGCCTGGTTGTCACGGTAACGGAATCAGGTGGGGCACCCAGTGCCGTCCACAGCGGCTCGCTGTCCCTGCTCCAGATGCGCTCACCGCGCGCCACTTGTTCGGCGTCTACAACCGTCAGCACCTCACGCACGGATACCACCGACTGGGAGAGGCGGTCCTGTAGCTCCAACACGCTATCACGCCTAGCGCGAAGTTCCACCCTGGTGGAGTCCACCAAGGAGAGCACCAAGCCTACCCGTTCGATCAGGGCCTGTGGCAGGCCTGTCGCCGCTGCAGAGTCGCGGGTTACCTGCCATTCAGCTCGGATCGAGTCGAGCCGGGCGTTCGACGCCTCGAGCCGCACCGAGTAGTCTGCCACCGTTTCACTCCAACGGCTCAGTAGGGCTTCGTTCCTACGCCAGTGCTGCTCGGTGTCGGAGAGCCGACGCTGCGACAATCGCGCCAATACTGCCGTGTCGACGGTTGCTCTTTGCGCTGCGAGCGAATCGAGTACGCCCGACACCTGGTCTTGTATGCGCCGTACACCCTCACTGGGAGCGAGGCCCGATTGGATGGTGCGCAGCTCGCTAGTGGTATTTTCCGCACGTTCGGGGAGCTCCACCGCCGGGATCGGCCGCGGCGTTCGGACCGAATCAGCACCGACCTGCTGGCCGGGCGGCGGCACCTGCTCCTGGGAGAGTCCCGGCAGGGACACGACACACAGCAACGCGACCACAGTCACGGCCGCTCGCAGCGTGTCGCGGGCCCCGACGCCTACTGGGATACGCGCCGCAATCACGTCAGCGCCATCAGCGCAAGCAGCGGGCCTGTGCGTGGAGGGCATTGCCGCCTAACCAGCCGCCGACACCGGTGCCGAGTCTGAATCAGGGTTTTCCTCGAGAGTGTCGAGGGCCTTGGCCGCCGTTTCCTTACCTTCGAACGCCACTGCCTTGAATCGGATCATGGTCGATCTTCTTTCCTTGGATCCTGCAGTGCTGGCGAGGCGCGGGAGGCCCCCGCACCTCGCGCGACTGATCCTTCAGACTAGGGCAGCAGCTCCAAGTCGTTGAGCACCCAGGTCTTGTCGATGTAGCCCTCCGTCGGTCCGTAGAACCTGAACACCAGGAAGAAACCCTCGTCGGGATCGGTGATGATCGAGTTGTTCTCCTTGCCCTTCGGCGCCTGCGGGCCGAAGTAGACGTCCACGGAGCCGTCCGCGTTCACCTCGGGGTTGGCAAGACTGCTGACGGTGATCTTGCCGTCAGAGTCCAGGA
>JASFMO010000265.1:0-5178 GCA_050117535.1 Gemmatimonadales bacterium
TTCGAGAGCACCTCGGTCAGGTTGCCGCCGGTCTCGCGCTGAATCAGCACCGCGGTGATGAACATCTTCAGGTCGAGGCTCTGGACACGATCCTGCATGCTCAGTAGCGCCGCCCGTACTTCGATGCCCAGACGCTGTTCCTCGTAGAACTGCGTGAACTCGGTGCCCAACGGGTCGGTCATCTCGTGGCCGACCAGCTCCATGGCGGCCTGGAAAGAGTATCCGGCCTGCATGGCGTTGATCAGCATATCCATGGCCTCGGGCAGCTGGGCCTCGAAGTTTTCGATTCGGCGCTGGCGCTTGAAGCGCAGGTACAGGTAGGGAGCGAACAGCCCCAGCGCCCCGTAGGCGAGACCGACAAGCATGCCGTGTTGGATGTTGCCGACCAGCAGTCCGAAGAACGCCAGCGTTATCGCGGCCAGGATGATCGTGGCCGGCCTTACGTGTAGCCCCGCTTGCCGGATCTGTTGTTGCAGGCTGACCGTGTGCGTGCTCTTCTGCAACCACTGGTTCAGAACTGGAATCGAGCTCGCCGATTCGTCCCGTAGCAGGGTCAGCCCGGTCCCGAGGACCTGCGCTTCCTTGATACGTCGTCTGGCGGCGGCCTGACGTGCCAGGCGCTTGCGGCTGATGAACACATAAGTGCCGAGCACAAGGCCGAAGGCGCCGACGAAGACGACAAGCAGAGTAGCTAGCATCATTGCTCAATACCCACGAGTTCGTCCGCTTCGGTCTCCCGGAAACTCTCGTCCGGGTCGTCCTGGGCGGGTGGCTGGACCATGTAGTAAGCGGATTGGTCGAACATGTCGGACGGTATCTCGACGCCGGAGATCTCGAGCTTGTGGGCGAACACCGGTCGGACTCCTGTCGGCCGGAACCGCCCGATCACGCCGCCGTCCGGGGCGACGCCAAGCCGCTCGAACTGATAGATCTCCTGCATCGTTACGATCTCGCCCTCCATGCCGACGATCTCGGTTATGCTGGTCACCCGGCGCGAGCCATCCGACAGACGGCTCACCTGGACGACCAGGTCGAGGGCGGAAGCGATCTGCTCGCGCATGGCGCGGTCGGGCAGGTTCGTTCCCGCCATCAAGATCATCGTCTCGAGACGCGACAGCGCGTCGCGCGGCGAGTTGGAGTGAATGGTGGTTAGCGATCCCTCGTGACCGGTGTTCATCGCCTGGAGCATGTCGAGCGCCTCGGCGCCGCGCACCTCACCGACGATGATCCGGTCGGGCCTCATTCGAAGGGCATTCTTGACCAGGTCGCGCATGACGACCTCGCCGCGCCCCTCGGCATTGGGCGGCCGCGTCTCCAGCCGCACCACGTGCTCTTGCTGCAACACCAGCTCGGCCGCGTCCTCGATGGTGACCGTGCGCTCGCGCATGCCGATGAACCGCGACAGCGAGTTCAGCAGCGTCGTTTTACCGGAGCCGGTACCACCGGAGATGAGGACGTTGAGTTTGGCCTGTACGCAGCCCTCCAGCAGGTAGGCCATGGGCTGGGTGATCGAAGCGTTGGCGAGCAGGTCCTCGATGAGTAACGGGCGCGCACCGAAGCGACGGATCGAGACCATCGGACCGTCGAGCGCCAGCGGCGGAATGATCGCGTTGACGCGCGAGCCGTCGGGTAACCGGGCGTCGACCATCGGCGAGGATTCATCGACTCGCCGGCCGATGCGGCTGACGATGCGGTCGATGATCACCTTCACGTGATCGTCGTCCCGGAAATGAATATCGGTGAGGCTCAGCCTGCCCTTCCGCTCGATGTAGACCTGGTGGGGCCCGTTGACCAGGATGTCGGTGATGTCCGGGTCCCTGAACAGTGGTTCGAGCGGGCCAAGCCCGGAGATCTCGTAGAAGATTCCCTCGGTGATTCGGTCGCGCTGCACGCCGGTGAGCTCGACATCTTCAGCGGCCAGGAGTTCCATGACCGCGGATCGGACCTGGTCCCGCAGGAGAGCCTCGTCCTCGATCCTGTTCAGCTCGTCGAGGTCGAGCTGTTCGATGACCTTGCGGTGCAGTTCGAGCTTGATCCGCTCGAGCGCGGTCAGCTTGTCTCCCTGCGTCCGGCGACCGATGGTCGGGTTCAGCTGAGTCGACGGCTGCGTGCGCCCGTTGCCCGGGCGCTTGCCGCCGCTTGTCGGTCCGCTAGCCTCGGTGTGCTTCGGCACATCCAGGCCGAGCCGTTCCCTCAAGCCCATATCACGCCTCCGTCTTCCTTCGGAACAACCTCGAGCCCTTGCCGTTCGAACCGTCGCCGTTTCCGGCTTTGCCCTCGTCCTTCGAGGTCTTGAGGTTCGCCGCGAGGCGGTCCAGGGCTGAGGAAATCTTCGATTTTGGAGCGCTCTGGTAGATGGGGAGCCCGCGGGCCGCCGCATCGATCGTCGCTCTGTAGTCGTTGGGGATGGTCGCCGCCACCGGCCGACCGATGACCTTCTCCAGGTCCGACAGCCTCAGGTCGCCCTTCGATCCGTGCCGGTTCACGACGATCGACACCTTCTCGGGCGGATAGTTGAGGCGCGCGAAGACGTCCAGCGTCCGCTGGAGGCCGCGCACCGCCGGAAGGGTCAGGTGAGTGATCAATACGATCTCGTCGGCGAAGTCGAGGACCGCCAGCGTCCGTTCGTTCAGCGTGTGCTCGCAGTCGACGACGGTATAGGCAAATTCCTGGGTGAGCCGTCGCAATACCGAGACGATTCTCCGTCCGGTCAGCAGCTCGCCCTCGTCCGGCAGGTTCGGGTCGGCGCAGACGCAGACCCCCTCTTCGAACGGGTGTAAGTAACGGACCATCTCGTGACGAGTCAGGCTGTCGATCTCCTCGGCCAGATCCTTGATCGTCCGCTCCGGCTTCATGTCGAGGAAGATCCGCACGTCACCGCCCATCACGACCAGGTCGACCAACGCGACCCGCCGCTCCTCTTCAGAGCGCGCCAGGGCGAAGGCCGTGTTCACGGCCAGGGTCGTGCCGCCCATGCCACCCTTGGCGGTGTAGACGGCGACGCACTTGCCGTAGCTCCGGTCCTGGCCGGTCTTGATGCGGATTCGCTCCAGCGCCTGACCGAGCTCGATCGGCTGAATCGGGCGTACCAGGAACTCGATAGCGCCTGCCCGGATAGCGCGGAGGATCAGGTCGGGAATCGGCGCCGGCCCCGTCGCGATGATCGGGATCTCGGGCCTCAGCCGCTTCATCTCTTCGATTCGGCCAATCCCCGTGTCGTCCCCGACTTCGATCGGAACCACCGCGAGGCCGGAACCACCATTGTGGAGCACCTTCGTGGCTTCGGGCCAAGCGAGCGCCAGGATCTCCGTGTACTCGCGCTCTTCGAGCTTCTGGCGAATCGTATCCAGCTCTCGGCCCGAAGTTTCGAGAATGATTGCGCGGTTATTGGAATCTGACACTTGTCTCACTCCTGCGCGTTAAGCTTCCGTTGAGCGGAGACTCGAGTTCTCAAGCTGGCTCGTCACTATTGCGAGCCGCCCCCGCCACCCGTCTTCGCCTTCGTCGTGTCGGCCACCGCGGCCGAGTCCTGCACCTCGACGGTCTCCTCGCTCATCTTCGTGCCGCGGAAGACCTGCACCTTGGCTGTGGCAGGCTCTTGCACCACGGGCTCGGGCGGAGGCGTCGGCTTCGGCTGCGGTTGCGGCGTCGTCCGGCGCCGGACCGGCGGCCGGTAGGTCTTCGCCGCGGCCAGCACGTCCCTAAAGGTGGCGCCGTCGGTCTTCAGGCTGTCGGCGTCGGCGTAGCCGCGCAGTGCCAGCTGCAGGATTCCTTCGTGCATGGCAACCGCCAGCAGCTCGGCCTCTTCCGGCGTCACCTCGAGCGTGACCGTGCTCGCCGTGATCGGCTTGCCGTTCGCGTCACGCGTCAGGTGCTGGCCGGCCGTCAGCACGCGCATGTTCTGCAGGAAGACCTTCGCGGTCTGCTCCTGCTGCCCCCGCTGCGGGCGGATCGTAACCAGGACGTCCACTCGGCTGTTGGGAACGATGAATCCGCTGATCCCGACGTGATCGTTCACGGGAATGGCCATCGCCCGCATGCCGGGCTGGATCTTGACCTCCAGGCCGGCCGACGAGCCGATCGGCGCGAGCTTGTTCTCCATCACGGGCTCGCCGGCGAAGATCGGCATCATAGAGACGCGGCCGTACAGCGAGTCGGCATCCAGAAAAGCGCCCGCCGGTACGGCTTCGGCCGTGAAGCGCTTCGTCTTCAAGTCGGTCTCGGTGAGTGACTTGCCTTCAGTGATATCTTCCGCAGCGACGACGACTTCAACCGTCTCAATCTTCTCACCCACGGTGATTGCCCGATCTTGAATCACGAGCTTGTAGACGCTGAAGGCCGCCACGCCGCCGATCAGCAGTGCGCTGAGGAAGACGCCGGTGAATCCTTTTTCGTTCATCTCAGCTATCCCCGGTAAAGCGTTGCGGTTCGACCTAAGTTGCCGCTCGTTCCCACCGTAAGGTGGCCTGCCGCGTGATATCCACGGGGCCGAACGGAAGAGCGATGAAATCGAAGTTGTATTCGCGAATTCGCACCGTCACGCTCTGACCGTCGAACTCGACGTCGATCTGTGCGTCGGAGACGGGCGCGCCACCGAAAGTGACGGCGAACTGCTTGACCACGGTTCGAATTTCGCCTGCGCGTGTGACGGGATCGTCGAGCGCGGCACCGTAGCGCGCTCCCTCGCGCGCCGCGGCGGCCAGGTCGTGAATCGTGTAGAAGGCTCGGCCGAAGTCGATGACGGCGAACACCAGTAGAAAGAAGATCGGTGCTATTAGGCCGAACTCCACGGCCACGGAGCCTCGCCGGTTACGGATCCTTCTCATGACAAACCTCCCAGCAGGTCGAAGCTCAGGAGCTCTAACGCCACGCCGAGCGCGAGAGCCACGGCGTAGGGTAGGGTACTGACTTTCGGCGACGCCGCGCCGGCGATACCGCCCTGCGCATGACGCGCCGTCTTCAACAACACCCAGCTGCCCAGCAGGCCGTGGTAGCGCATCAACATCAGCAGCGCCATCACGCCTCCGGCCAGCCCGGCATAGATAGATGCTCGCAAAACGCCCAGCGGACCCAGCCATACTCCAACGGCGGCAGCGAGCTTTACATCTGCTCCGCCAGCCATGCGAAGCAGATAAGGAAGAAGCCAAATGACAAAGCCAGCCAGCAGGCCCGTCACCG
>JASFMO010000266.1:0-5173 GCA_050117535.1 Gemmatimonadales bacterium
GGGAGTGATCTGGGGCGCACCCGAATCGCGTCCGGGGCCGGGGTGGGCGCTCACCACCACCGACCACTCGTAGACTCGCTCGATCGTGTCACGAGTCAAGACCTCACCCGGAGGCCCTTCAGCCACAGCGACCCCGCGATCCAGCAACAGCAGGCGGTTTGCGTATCGTGCCGCCAGGTTGAGATGGTGGGTGACCAAGACGACGGTCACTCCGTCGACGCCGGTCAGTTCGGCGAGAAGCTCGAAGATCTCCATCTCGTGGCGTATGTCGAGCGAGACCGTCGGCTCATCGAGCACCAGCGTCGTCGGTCGCTGGGCCAGGGCCCGGGCGATCAAGGCGCGTTGGCGCTCGCCGCCTGAAAGTTTCGAGATCGGCCGATCGGCGAGCTCCATCACATCGCAGCGACGCATCGCCTCCTCGACCGCCTCACGATCCAGCAAGCCCGGACGCCCGAGCACTCCCAAGTGAGGGTAGCGACCCATCGCGACCACCTCGTTCACACTGATCGGGAAGACCGTCTCCTCGCCCTGGGGCACCACACCGACTTGTCTCGCCATCGCGCGGCGGCTCCAGCGCTGCACCGGCTGCCCCGAGTAGTCGACCTGGCCGCTGTCCGGGCTCAGCAGGCCGAGCAGGAGCTTCAGCAGTGTGGACTTGCCTGAACCGTTCGGGCCGATGACGGCGTAGAGCGAGCCCGGCTGGACCGAGAGGTCGATGCCGTCGAGCGCCGGCTGCGCGGCGCCCTCGTATCGAAAGCGAAGCTCCTGAGTCTCGAAGACCGGCGACGAGTTCACACTGTCCTCCGAGCCAGCAGGATCACGAACAGCGGTACGCCCACCAGCGCCGTAATCACGCCCAGCGGCAGTTCGGCCGGCGCCGCAACGGTGCGGGCCGCCGTGTCCGCCGCCAAAAGAAAGCCGCCACCCAACAGCACCGAAGCGGGGAGCAGCAGCTGGTGATCGCTGCCCCACATCAGCCGGATCGCGTGCGGGACGATCAGCCCGACGAAGCCGATGATCCCGCTGACCGCGACCGTCGCCGCCACCAGCAGCGACGCGATCAAGTAAGACGCCAGCTTCACCCTCTCGACGCGCGTCCCCAGGTACAGTGCCGTCTCCTCGCCGACGGCCAGCAGGTTGAGCGGCCGCGCCAGGAAGAGGAGCGCGGCCATCGCCGGCAAAAGATAGGCAGCGAGGACGACGGCGGACGTCCAATTCGCGGCCGCCAGGCTCCCCATCATCCAGAACACGGCCGACCGGAACGTCTCGCCGGAAGCGAACGTCAGCAGCAGCTGGATCACGGCATTGAAGAATGCGGCCACGACAAGACCGGCGAGAATCAGCACACGCGTATCCAGTCCGCGTGCGGCGTGCGTGGCGATGCGCAGGACCAGCACTATGGCCAGCAGGGCGCCCGCCAATGCGGCGAGCGGGACGGACCAAGGCGCCGGCAGGCTCCAGCCCAGAACGACGGCGGCCACGGCGCCGACCGCCGCACCGCCGGAGACGCCAAGGACCCAGGGCTCCGCCAGCGGGTTGCGCAGCAGCGCCTGGAACACGGCACCGGCCAGTCCCAGCGCGCCTCCGACCAGCAAAGCCAGCACGGCCCTCGGCAGCCTCAAGTTGAGGACGATCGCCCGCGTCGTCTCGTCGCCGGCGCCGCTCAGCGCGGCCATCACCGCGCGCAGTGGCAGGTGAACGGCCCCAACGGTGATGCTGACAAGAAAGATCGTTGCGGCGATGAGCGCCAGAAGGGTCAGACGGGCGAGCCGACGGTTCGTCATTCCGCTAGCGTCGTTCGGCGTGGCTTGGATGAAGCAACGCCGCCAGCCGGCGCGCCGCCTCGGCGACGCGCGGGCCGGGTCGATTGTAGAGGTCGGCCTCGACCTGTACGACGCGCCCCTCTTTGACGGCGCGCAACTCGCGCCAACCGACGGCCGATCGGAGGTTCGTTACGTCGATGGGGCTGTCTTCGGTCTGCGATATCAACACGACGTCCGGCTGGCGTCGCACGACTGCCTCCATACTGACCTGCGGCCATAGGCCGGGAGCGTCCCCGAAGACGTTGCGGCCGCCGGCGATTTGAAGCAACTCGTCGATGTAGGTCCCTGGGCCTGCGGTCGTAGGCGGGTCATACCACACAACGTAGAAGACGCTTGGCTGCTCACGGCCCGCCGCCGCGGCGCGCACGGCTTGAAGCTCGCCATCGATCGAAGCGACGAGCGAGTCGGCGGACTCCGCGAGACCCAGCATATCACCCAGCTCTCTCGTCGCTTGCCGCAGGTCAGCGAGCGTCTGAACCTGCGGTGTGTAGATGCGCGCGCCGAATCTCTCGAGACGCGTGATCACCGAGCGTGAGGCGTTGTCGGGCCAGGCCACGACGAGGTCCGGCTGCAAGGTCGTCAACAACTCGAGGCTGGGCGTCAGCCCCTCACCGACCGAGGGCAAGTGAGCCAGCGCGCTGTCGACATCGAACGCGGTGCGTGCCACCAGTCGATCGGCGGCGCCGAGCGCCACGATCGTTTCGGTCGCTGAAGGTATGAGAGAGATGATGCGCTGGGCCGGTTTGGCGCCGTGACCTACTCGTGTCGCGCTGGACTGATCACGCTCGCTCTGGCAGGCGATCGCAACGGTGAGCAAGGCGATCAGGGCGAAACGGGCGGCTCTCACGCGTCGTCCACCTCGGTGATGGCGAGGTCGTAGGGGCAGACGCCGACGCCGACCTCCTCTGTCGAGGTGCCCTCGCCGCGCACCGCGACACTGGGCGCGATGCAATCGCCCGGTATCAGCGAGTAGAGACGGCCGTCGGAATCGAAGCCCACGCCGCTCGATATCGCGTGTCCGCCCAGCTCGAGCGGGTTAGCGGGCGAAAAGCGGAACCCCCTCTCGGCCGGGTTCCAGACAGCGATGCCGTAGGCGAACGAGCTCACGTACACGAGCCCGTCCCCGTCGACGGCGACGTCGCCCGGGAACTCCCCGAATCCGGGCTCGTGCTCGACTTCCACCAGCGCCACCGGGTCGACCACCGAGAGGCTGCCATCCGCCTGCCCGAAGCGGCCGGAGTTGATCACGTAGAGGCGGTCATCCGGGCCGAAGGCTGCCGCGGAGGGGTTGTACCCGCTGAGCTCGATCGTCGCTCTCACTGCATCGGACTTCGGGTCGACGACGGTGATGGTTCCCGCTCGCGCGGGCTGGAAGTTCGCGTCCAGTTCGCCATTCAACACGAAGACCCAGAAACGCGAGGCGATGATCGCCTGCGGGAAGACACCGACATCGATCTCCGCGGTCGCGATTTCGTTGGCGACATTGATGCGAGTGACGCTGTTCCGACCCGGATTCCCGACGTAGATGGTCGAGTCATCGAAGAATGCGGCGCCGGTGGCGCCCGAGTTGGCGGGGAGCGGTACGCTCGTCACCGCATCGCTGGTCAAGTCCACGATGGCGGCAGCGCTGAGCAGACCCAAAGGAACCACGGCGACGCTCTTTCGGGCCGCGACGCTCACGGGCGAGCCGGCCTGCGCGACGCCAATCGCGCGCCGGTTCTGTGGGCTGTCGACGGGGAAGACGGTGAGCGAGAGATCTATGCTGTTGACGATGACGGCCGTCTCAACGGCGACCGGGGCCTCGGGGGCGGTCGGTCCGTCATCACCACAAGCGGCCGCCAGCAGGGTCAGCATCGCCACGGCTGCGCCCAGCCGCTGATATTGATCGGATCGCAAGTTCGTCTCCTATTCGATTCGGATCGTTCTGTCTAGCCAGGCTTGACGGTGATCTCGAGGCGGAAAGTCCGCCCCGGCTCCGGGTACCCGAAGATCAGCGAGCTGTTGTTGTCCAGAATGCGGTCGACCGCCAGGAGTGGCACGACTTGCCAGTTGCCGGCATCGAAGGCACGGCGCACGCGGAGATCGACCGTCGCGTACGGGTCGAGCCCGTTCAGCGGAGCCGGGACCGGGTAGCGCGTCCCTACGAAGCGGGCGTCAAGATCGAACTCGCAGCGGGCGGCCGTCCAGCTGGCCCCGATGCTGCCGCTGTGGCGGGGTCGATAGACGACCTGCACGTGGTCATCCCCTGGCCGGTCGTAGGTCACACGGGCGAGACTGTAGGCGGCCCGCAGGGCGAGGCGCGGGCCATGAAAGTCGAGCGACCCCTCGATGTCTAGGCCGCGGCGTTTCACATCGAAGTTCCGTGGGCTCCAGACGAAGCGGAAATCGGGCGCCCAAATGATCATGTCTCTTACGTCGGCGATGTAGCCACTCAGCGCCAGGCGCCCCGTCCCAGCACCCGCGTTTCCCGCCAAGCTGATGCCCGCGCTCAAGTCATGGGGGATCCGCTCGGCGCGAAGGTCCGGGTTCGGTTGCACGGCCACACCCTCGCGGAAGAACTGGTCGCCAAACGTGGGTGGGCTGTAGCTGCTCGCATGACGGACATGGAAGTCCGCCGGCCCCGCGACGGCGTTCAGCGTCAACTCGTGCGTCAGGCGCCAGGCATCCTCGATGTCCGAACGGTCGGCCCGCACCGCCGCCGTCAGGCGAGGACGGCCACGCGTTGGCACGTCGAGGCCGCTGCCGAAGAAGGCGCCGAAATCGAAGCGACCGTCCGGTGCCGCTTCGTCGAATGCGTCGCTCCTGTACCGCTGCCGTCGCAGTTCCACGCCGCCGTGCAGCGACTCCAGCGGTCCCTCCAACGAAATATCGGTCGTCAACCGCGCGCCCAGCGCCTCGGCCTCGGTGCGCGTATCGTAGGGTAAGCCTAAGGGTGGGCGCGGGTCCGAAAACCGAACCGTCTGTCGCACGCCGTGTAGCTGCGCCGAGAGGTCGGCCCGTCCGCTCGATCGTTGCCAAGCAACCTGACCACGCCACCGGGTCAAATCCTCGCGCGCCGCCGGCGTCGGCTGGTAGCTGGGTCCGGGAATGCCTCGCTCGAGTTGACTGAAACCACCGCGCAACCGAAGTGTCCCGCCGCCGGCCTCTCCGGTCGCGGCTGCGAATGCCGTCGCCTCCTGGATGTCCGAGTTCGTTCGGAGTGCGATGCCGCCGCCGAGTATGTGCGGCTGCTCGTAGTCGAACTCGCCATCCGCGGTGCGTCCCTGTAGGCCCGCCGTCCAGTCGAGACCGGCCGCGTTGACGCCCGTCTCGAGCGAGCCTGACCAGAAGCCCAGCGAGCCCGACTCGAG
>JASFMO010000267.1:0-5140 GCA_050117535.1 Gemmatimonadales bacterium
CGTTGACCGGGCGGCCCAGTGAGCAACAGCGCGTCCAGTCCCTCCACGCGCCGCTCGGCGTCGGTCTGTCCGCTTATCACAGCGCGCATCGCCTCGAGCAGCTCGAGACAGGTGGGATCGGCTTCGGGATAGCCGCGCGGATCGAGCGAGAGCGCGCCGGCCCGCAAGCGCTCGATCTCGCCCTCGATATCGGCATCTCCGTGCCAGAGCTTCCATTGGCCCACCGCGCACGCGGCCTGACCCTGGCGCCGCCGCGCCGCCCGGGCCTCGCCGGGCGGGGCCGCCGCACGCTGCCCTTCGCGCTCCACCGCTTCGCGCACGCTATCGTCGTCGAGATCGGAATACAGCGCATGCAGCGTGAGGAGCAGGTCCGCATCGTCCCCCGCCCGGGCGAGCGCTTTCACCGCCTCGTTGGACCGACCTCGAACGGCCAGAGACGTGCCCAGCTGCAACGCGCCGAATACCCTATCGGCCTCGGTGCGCGCGAGCGTCGCACCGACGACGTGGATGCTGTCGACGTGCTCGACGGCCAACCCGAACTGCAGGGCCAATGGGGCTGCCCAGGCGAAGGCCGCCTCGCCGGCCTCGCGGGCGATCCTGAAGGCGTCGCCGACGAGGAGAGGGTCGTCAGTGGCCGCCCCCACCAGCAGGCGCAGCATGGCGCTGGTGCTCGAGATCGAGTCGAAGCCCAGATAGTGGTCCAACAGTCCTCTAGCGGAGCTGTCCCGGCGAAGCGCGGCCAGCTCGACCAGGTGGATGACCGGTACGGCAAACGTGGAGTCGAGCGAATAGGAGCGATCGAGGGCCGCTTGAGCACGTGCAAAAGGAGCGTCGACGCCCAGCCGGTCGCCCCAGTGGAAGTACGAATCCCCGAGGAAGTACCAGGCTTCGGGCTGGTCTGGAAACGCGGCGGCAGAGTTCTCCAACAAGTCGATCAGCTCGTTCTTCGAGATCGGGACCAGATCGGCCTCGCTCACCAAAACCGTCGTCAGGAGGCGATCGACGGGCGGCAAGCGATCGCGTCCGTCCCAGGCGACCTCGGCGGCGCGCGCGAAACGGGGACTGGTTATCTCCTCGATCCAGACGAGCGCATTGATTGCCCCGGACGCTGCCAAGACGAAACTGGAATCGATTTCGATGGCGCGCGCGAAGTGGCGGGCCGCCTCCTCGAAGCGGCCGCTGCGATAATCGGTTCGCCCTTCCAGGTAGGAGCGGATAGCCTGCAGCGATGTCGATAGCGTGGACATTCGATCGCCACGCACGCCGGCTCGACGCGCCAGCAGCTCGCCGGTCAACCGATCCAGCAGCGTGTGCAGGCTGTCGGCCGGGCCACGCGCCTGGGCGTGCAGCGACTGCGCTCCGTCGGTCGTGTTCAGCGATACGGCCAGGGTCAGTGCGTCACGCGACCCGACAACACTCCCGAGCATCACGTATCCTGCCCCTAGGGAGCGCGCGACTTCCGCGGCCTCGGGTCCGTCGAGTTCGTCGGTGCCGAGCCGGTGCTTTCGCGTCGCCGCCAGCGTGGTCCGCGGGTCCAGCGCCCGCAAACCGCCTTCGCCGGTGAGCAGCGCCGCCATCAGGTCGACCATGCCCTCCCCTAGATAAGAGAGCGAGGCGTCAGCGCCCGCGACTCGGAAGGGTAGGACGGCGACGAGCTCCGGGTCGATATTCCCTGCGGGCTCTTCCGATCCGCTCGCGAGCACGAGCCAGCCGGTCACAACCATGCCCCAGAGGGCGAAGGCGAACACGCCGCCGAGTAGCGCGTGGCGCCACGTCAGGAGTTTTCGCAGCCCGGTCACCGTGCCGTCAGAGGACGTCGTATCCGCTGGGGACGGCTCCGTCGTCCAAGGCGCGCGTGCCTGGATGAGCGCGGTCGCCGCGACGATCGGTAGACCGAGCAGCAGGGTTAGCAGTGTCCCGGTGAAGACCCAGTCAGGCAGCCCAAACTTGCCGCTCAATAGGTCGACGGCCTCGAGGACGGCGAATGCTCCGCCCAAGTAGACCAGAAGCACACGAAGTAGATGCATCATCAGGCGGCGCCTTCTCAGGGCAGGATCAATCGATCCAGGTCGTCTTGTGCAAAGGGGTTCTCGCCGTTGCGCAACACCTCCACCCAGGCGCGACGCGGCCCGACGCCGGCAACGTTGGCGGGGCGAGCCATGTAGGCCTCGAAATCCTCGATCGCGCCGGCGTGGTCGCCGGTGAGCGATCTCGCGAGCGCGCGGCTGTCCCGTATCCGGGGTCGGTTCGACTCGTCGCTCGCATCCACAGCGGCCTGGCAAGCGTCGACAACGCGCGACGCCTGGCCCGCGAGACTGCCCCACCAACAGATGCCGTTCAACACCAAGGCCCGTTGTTCCGATTCGAGGAGGCCTTCCTCGATGGCGGCGTCGAGGACAGCGCGCGCTCGATCTTCCTGGGCGTCAGCCTCCGCGGCTCGTCCCAGGCTGCGAAAGGTGGCCGCCCGGCGGGCGGCGAGTCGGCTGAATCCGAGGACGTAGGTGGCACCGCGCTCATCGTCGGCGGCGAGCGCCCGTTCATCGACCGCCAGAGCCTCCAAGAAGATGTCGGCGGCTTCGTCCGACCTTCGCAGATCGCGCAACAGAGCGGCCAGGTTGTAGAGGGCCAAGGACCGTTCCGGGTTGTCGTCCCGCAGCAGCTTTCTTCGGATTCCGACGGCTTCGCGCGCCAGCGGAAGTCCTTTCTCGGGCTCGCCCAGCGTGCGATAGATGATCGCCATATCGTCGAGGTTGTAGGCCATCTCGGGGTGCTCGGCACCGAACAGCCGCCGATTCATGGACAGCGCCTCCGCGTATGTGGTAAGGGCGAGGTCGTAGCGTCCCTGCTGCCGGTAAACGACCCCCATGCGATGCAGAGAAATGGCGATATCGAAGTGGTCGGGGCCGAGCAGCCGGCGGCGCAAGTCGAGTGCATCTCGACACATCAGCTCGGCGGCGTCGAGGTCGCCCTTGTTGATGTAGACCCAGCAGAGCTGGTCCAGCGTCGCCGCCTGGACTTCGTCTTCTTCTCCGGCTGCGCGCTTGGTGTCTAGAGCCTCGAGCAAGAGTGACTCGGCCTCATCGTAGTTCGCCTGCGCGCGCAAGAAGCCGAAGACGAGATTCAGGATGGGTTCGGCAATGGCGGGGTGCTCGTCCCCGTAGAGGTGGCGGTAAGTCGCGAGGGCCTCGCGGCTCAGTGACTCGGCTCGCGGGTAGTCCGCCTTCCAGATCAATAGGTTGGCCAGCGCCAACTTGGTGCGGGCAACTTCGAGATCGTCATCGCCTAGCATCGCCAACAGTCGTTCCAAGGCACCTTCGAGCAGCGGCGTAGCACTCTCGTAGCGCCCCAGGCCCCTGTAAGCGGAGCCCATGGTGGCCATCATGCGGGCCTGCACCAGCGGCTGATCGACCAGCTCCGTCTCGACGCGTTCCGAGCCCCGGTCCAGGATCTCCCGCGCCGTGATGTCGTTCGTCCGCGCTTGTGTCGGGTCGCTCAGCTGGAAGAGCCCGATCAGGAAATCGGATACCTCGCGTGCTGTCTCGGCCTCCTGCTGTGCCACCCGCTCGGCGCTCCGCGCTCGCAGCATCCCGACCGTCGCCAGGGTGAGGCCGGCCACCAGCGCCAAAGCCACCACGAAACCTGCGGCCACGCCGGCTTTGTGGCGGCTAACGAACTTGCTCATGCGATACCCGGTGCTGGGCGCTCGTGCCAGTACGGGCTCGTCGTTCAGATAACGGCCGATCTCGAGGAGAAGCGCGTTGGCTGTGTCGTAGCGCCGTATGCGGTCCTTCTCGATCGCCTTCATGACGATCCAATCCAGGTCGCCCTTCAGTCGCCTAGCCAGCGCCCCTGGATCGGTGCTGCGGCAGTCGGCGATGCGCCGCTTTCTCTCGCCCAGCGTGTCGAAGCGGAGGCTGGGCCGCGGCGCCTCCGTATCCCGTAGCGTGACGATGGCGCCATACCCCTGCAGGTCCCGGTGTTCGAACGGCAGTTCGCCGGCCAGCATCTCGTAGAGGATCACGCCCAGCGAGTAGATGTCGGTGCGCGTATCCACGTCGAGCCCGGTCATCTCCGCCTGCTCGGGGCTCATATAGGCCGGTGTGCCGATTAGCTGCCCCAACTGCGTGTGGAGGGTCTTGTCCGTGAGGCTGGGGCCCATCGCTTTGGCAATCCCGAAGTCGATCACCTTGGGAACGGCTTCCCCGTCCTGTATGGCGACCAGGATATTCGAGGGCTTGAGGTCGCGATGGATGACGCCTTTCTGGTGCGCGTGCTGGACCGCCTGGCAGACGCCTTGGAACAACTCGAGACGCTCTCTCACCGACAACCTGTGCATGTCGCAGTACTCGGTGATCGATACGCCCGCCACGTACTCCATGGCGAAGTACGGACGACCTTCCTCGGTGGTCCCCCCGTCGAATACCTTCGCGATGC
Organism: Gemmatimonadales bacterium; assembly: GCA_050117535.1. GTDB lineage: Bacteria > Gemmatimonadota > Gemmatimonadetes > Palauibacterales > KS3-K002 > JASFMO01. Next base: position 4,435 of record JASFMO010000267.1, read on the forward strand.
TGGGATGATCCATCACTGCCAGCGCCTGACGCTCGGCCTCGAAGCGGGCGATCACCTGTTTAGTGTCCATCCCCGGCTTGATGACCTTCAGGGCGACCTGCCGCTTGACGGGCTCGGTCTGCTGCGCGAGGTAGACCATGCCCATGCCGCCCTCGGCCAATGGCTCGAGGATCCGGTAGGGCCCAACGCGTTCGGGCTGCGGGACAGAATCCTGCGACGTTCTGGAGTTGTGCTGGGAGTCCGCCATGCGGCTCTTCTCCAACCGGTCAAGGAGTACGGGCTCTGAGGAACAGCGTTCCGGGTGCGGCCGCAAAGATATTGGGGATAAGGGGCCAGTTCAACGCGGACTAGCGGAGCAACGCGGATCTAGCGCGGCTGGAAAGCCACTCGCAGCTCGAACTTCCCGGGAGAGCCATCGCCGCTGTCGACGACCAGGTACCACGTCCCGCTTTCTATGACGATCTCGATCAGGCTGTCGTCCCGCGCCACGCAATCGAGCGCCGTGCCCGCGTCATCTCTGGCGAGCGAAGATAGCAGATGCAGGTCGTTATCTATCCCATCGCGGCCCACCTCACTGAGCGATGCCGTCAACATCCCGCGCGTCGCGACGACGACCTGGTAGGTGACTTCCGGGCCAGACTGACTTGACTCCGGTTCCGGCGAATAGCGATGAAACTCGAGGCTCACCGCATCCCGAGTGTTTCCC
>JASFMO010000268.1:0-5138 GCA_050117535.1 Gemmatimonadales bacterium
TTGATCAAGGGCCGACCGCTGCTCATCTACTATTCGTTCGATCGGAGTACGCTGCGGCCACTACCGTGGTTGACAGAAGTCAGGTGGGGCCGGGTGGGAGACCTGGTCCACTAGGTCTGGGTTGCATAGAGTTACCTTTGGCCGACTGCGTCCAACTGGCACCGGGGTTCAGCGTTTGAGTCGATATCGGCGACGCAACTCGTCGGACAACGTCAACTCGGAAGAGCAGTCCGAGGGGCGTCCAGGTCTGTTTCGGACCTTTGGACCGACCCACAGGGCGACGACGCCTCCGGGCTCGCTCGATCAGTACCTCAAGGAAATCAGCAGCTATCCGCTCATCGCTCGCGACGAGGAGGGCGACCTGGCGCGGCGTATCCGGGACGGTGACCGGATTGCGCTGGAGAAGCTGGTCAACTCCAACCTCCGGTTTGTCGTCTCCATCGCAAAGAAGTACCAGAACCAAGGCGTCGCACTGGCCGACCTGATCAATGAGGGCAACCTGGGCCTGATCCGCGCTGCGGAGAAGTTCGACGAAACGCGCGGTGTGAAGTTCATCAGCTACGCCGTCTGGTGGATTCGTCAGGCGATCCTGCAAGCGCTGGCCGAGCAATCGCGGATCGTGCGGGTGCCCCTCAATCGTGCCGGTGAAATCCACCGGATCGGCAAACGGTCGAGCGCCCTGGTGCAGGAACTCGGTCGCGAGCCCACCGTCGGCGAGCTGGCCGAAGGCCTCGAGGTCGAGGCGGATGAGCTGTACAAGACTATGTCGATCGCCATGGCTCATCTGTCGCTCGACGCCCCTCTCGTGCCCGGCGAGGACAACAAGCTGCTCGATTATCTGCCTGACGAGTACCGTCCTGGTCCCGAGCAGGAGGCCTTCGAGAAAGCCCTGCGCGCGAACGTCGAGGAAGCGCTGTCGACGTTAAAACCGCGTGAGGCCATGATCTTGCGGCTCTACTACGGTCTCGATGGCGAGGACGCGATGACCCTCGAGCAGATCGGCGAGCAGTTGGGGGTGACGCGGGAGCGGGTCAGACAGATCAAGGAGCGTGCGCTGGCCCGTCTACGGCACGTCTCGAGGGCTCGCTCGCTGGAGAGCTTCCTGGGTTGATCGGGACGGCCGGGGCCCGCCAACTTCCTTGACATATCTAGGCTTACCCAATATGCTTCCCCGCTGTCCTACAATGCGGATTATCCGCTGCAGCGCTGTATGCTGAGGCGGAGCAGGTACGGTTGGGATACGAGATGGCGGAGTTGCTTACAAAATCAATGAAAACCCCGATCGCGAAGCCGGCGGAGGTAACGCGCAAGTGGTACCTTGTGGACGCCGAGGACGTGGTCTTGGGCCGCCTTGCCGCCGAAATAGCCAAGGTACTCAGGGGCAAGCATAAGCCGATTTACACTCCGCACGTGGACTGCGGCGATGGCGTGATCGTGATCAACGCCGAGAAGGTGCGCCTGACGGGCAGAAAAGTCGAGCAGAAGACGTACTTCCGTCACAGCGGCTACATGGGCGGAGCGAAACATATCCCGTTCCAGCGGATGCTCGAGCGGCGGCCAGAGTTCATCGTCCGACGCGCTGTTCGGGGCATGCTGCCGAAGACCAACCTGGGTCGGCTAATGGCGAAGAAACTGCGGGTCTACGCGGGTCCCGAGCACCCGCACGATGGATTGGCGACGGAGCCGCTGAAGATCGAATCCTAGGGTCACTTCCCACGGTATTGGCAATCGCGAGAACATGATCGGAAAGAAACTAGAGGACGGGCGAATCCACGCGGTGGGTCGTCGGAAGACGTCGGTCGCCCGAGTCTATCTCAGCCGCGGCAAAGGGGAATGGCGGATCAACGGTCGTTCGCTGGCGGAGTATTTCCCGCGCGATGCGTATCACGCCCTTCTCGAGAAGCCGTTTCAGGCCACCGACACCAGTGGCGAATTCGATGTGCTGGTGAACGTGCGCGGGGGCGGTCTCACCGGCCAGGCCGGCGCGATCCAGTTGGGGGTGGCACGGGCTCTCCTGGTGGATGACGAGGATCGCCGTGTCTCGCTACGGCGCGAGGGATTGCTGACGCGAGACCCGCGGCGCGTAGAGCGCAAGAAGTACGGTCAGCCCAAGGCGCGGAAGCGCTTCCAGTTCAGCAAGCGATAGAACGTGGGCATCAGCCCGAGGGATTACTATTTATGTCGGTAGGGCTCGAAGATCTCCTCAAGGCCGGAGTTCATTTCGGACACCAGACGCGTCGTTGGAACCCGAAGATGCGGCGCTACATCTTCGCGGAACGCGGCGGCATCTACATCATTGACCTCAAGAAGACGCTACGCGAGCTCGAGCGAGCGAATGAGCTGGTCCGTGAGGTGGTCCGTCGCGGTGACAACGTGCTCTTCGTTTGCACCAAGCCGCAACTTCGCGAGATCATCCGGAGCGAGGCCGAGCGTTGCGGCGCCCACTACGTGACGGAGCGTTGGCTGGGCGGGATGCTGACCAATTTCCAGACGATCAAGAAGAATATCCGCCGGCTGAAAGAGCTCGAGCGCGGCGCTGAGGAAGGCGCTTTCGAGTTCTACACCAAGAAGGAGCAGTTGCTGCTCGATCGCGAGCGCGAGAAGCTGGATCGGTACCTGTCCGGAATCAAGGATATGACGCGGCTGCCCGGCTGCCTTTTCGTGGTGGACTCGCGCAAGGAGTATATCGCGGTGGCCGAGGCCAACAAGCTTGGCATCCCGGTGATCGCGATTGCCGATACCAACGCCGACCCCGATCTGCTGACGATCGCGATCGCGGGCAACGACGACGCGATCCGCTCGGTATCGCTGATCGCCGGCGAGCTGGCGGATACCGTCGAGGTGGCGGTACGCGAAGTCCCGGCAGAGCTGCGGGCCGCAGCCGCGGAGGATGAGGAAGAGGTCTTCACCTACTCGAGCGACGGAGCGGTGGCTGTCGCGGAGCGCGGCTCGACGCGCAAGTCGCGCAAGCGTCGACGCCCGCGTCCCGAGGTCATCGCGGCGCACCGGCCTCCCGGTGAAGACGAAGGCGATGAGCCGGAGGAGACGGAGGAGCCGCCGACGGTTGTCAAGGCCGACAGTCTCAAGGCGCCCGAGCCCATCAAGCCGTCGGACCCGGCGAAGAAGGATGAGACGGAGGAGCCCGCCGGCGCGAAACCGGCTGAGGCGAAAGCCGGAACGGAGGCTGCCCCTAAGGCGACCGGGGCCAAGAAGAAGACGCCGAAGGAGTCGGCGCCGGCGGAGAAGGAAGGTAGCGCCGGCGGTGGCACCAGCGAGACTTGATCGAGTCGTGGGGCCACTTCGGTGGCCCTTTTCTTAAGTGAGATCGGATTAGCGGAAATGAGTGACATAAAAGCAGCCGATGTAAAAGTACTGCGAGATCGAACCGGCGCCGGCATGATGGACTGCAAGCGCGCCCTGCAGGAAAATGGCGGCGACATGGATGCGGCCGTCGAATGGTTGCGCAAGAAGGGCGCGGCGGCCGCCGAGAAGCGAGTGGGCAAAGAGGCCAAGGAGGGCATCGTCGAGGCCTACATTCACCACTCGCGCAAAGTAGGCGTTCTGCTCGAGCTCAACTGCGAAACCGACTTTGTCGCCCGGACCGAGGACTTCCAGCACCTGGCGCGCGACCTGGCGATGCAGGTTGCGGCGACCGATCCGATCGCCGTGTCCCGCGAGAGCGTGCCCGAGGAGACGGTGGCGAGAGAGCGCGAGATCTTCTTGGGTCAGGTCAAGGAACAGGGCAAGCCCGAGCACGTCGCCGAGAAGATCGTGGAGGGCAAGCTGCGTAAGTTCTTCGAGGAGCGCACACTGCTCGAGCAGAAATACGTGAAGAACCCGGAGATCTCCGTCGCCGACCGGATCGCTGAAACGCAGGGGAAGCTGGGGGAGAAGATCGCCGTCGGCTCGTTTGCGAGGTTCCAGGTCGGCGGCTAGGCACGAGGATGCCCGAACCCAAGTATCGACGCGTACTGCTGAAGCTCTCCGGCGAATCGCTGGCCGGCAGCGAGGGGTTCGGTATTTCCCTGCCGGCGATCGATCGGCTCACGGAGGAGATCAGAGGCGTATACGAAGCGGGTGTGGCGCTGGGTCTGGTTGTCGGCGGCGGCAACATCGTCCGGGGAGCGACGGCGGCGGAGGGTGGGATGGATCGCGTCTCCGCCGACTATATGGGCATGCTCGCGACGGTGATCAACGCCCTGGCAATCCAGGATATGCTGGAGAAGAAGGGCGTCGAGAATCGCGTCTTGACGGCCATCCGCATGGAGCAATTGGCCGAACCCTACATCCGGCGGCGGGCGCTGCGGCACCTGGAGAAGGGCAGGGTCGTACTCTTTGCCGGCGGCACCGGCAATCCCTACTTTTCGACCGATATGGCGGCCGTTTTGCGGGCGATCGAGATGGAGGCCGACCTCATCATAAAGGCCACCAAGGTCGACGGCGTGCATTCGGCCGACCCTATGCATGACCCGACGGCCGAGCTAATACCCGAGATCTCGTTCCTCGAGGTGATGACCCGTGAGTTGAAGGTCATGGATATCACCGCGATATCGCTTTGCAAGGACAACAGACTGCCGGTCATTGTGCTGAACATCCAGCGTCGCGGCGCCGTGCTCGCCGCGGCGATGGGGGACCGAGTGGGCACCCTGATTTCCGGAGAGGTGGAATCATGAGTACCCTGAAGGAGACTCGCAAGCGGATGGATGACGCGGTCGAAGCGATTCGGCGTGAGTTCGCCTCGGTGCGCACGGGCAAGGCGACCCCGGCGCTTCTCGAGCACGTGAGGGTCGAAGCGTACGAGACGCAGATGCCGCTCGAACAGCTGGCGACGATCAGTGCACCCGAGCCGCGTCTGCTCGTAGTACAGCCGTGGGACAAAACCGTGATGAGCTCGATCGAGAAGGCGCTGCGTAGCTCCGACCTCGGGCTCAACCCATCCAACGACGGAACGGTCATCCATGTCCCGATTCCGCCGTTGAACGAGGAGCGCCGACGCGAGCTCGTGAAGGTGCTGCACAAGATGGCGGAGGAAGGTCGAGTCTCGCTGCGGGCCGCGCGTCGGTCGGCGAACGATGACATCAAGGAACAGATGAAGAGCGGCGCTGTGTCCGAGGACGATGGGCACCATATGCTCGACG
>JASFMO010000269.1:0-5129 GCA_050117535.1 Gemmatimonadales bacterium
AACTCGTACCCGAAATGTATCGCGTCGCGCTTGAAGTAATCGCCGAACGAGAAATTGCCCAGCATCTCGAAGAACGTGTGGTGCCGGGCCGTCTCGCCGACCTGCTCGAGATCGTTGTGCTTGCCACCGGCGCGCACGCATTTCTGCGACGTCGTGGCTCGCTTGTAAGGTCGCGGCTCTTGCCCTAAGAACGTCCTCTTGAACTGGTTCATCCCCGCGTTCGTGAAGAGGAGCGTCGGGTCCTCCGCGGGTACGAGCGAGGACGACGGGACGTGCGTGTGTCCGTTGCGGACGAAGTAGTCGATAAAACGCTGTCTGATCTCTGCCGATTTCATCTAAGCTGGCCCACCGGTTGCCCTCGACGCATACTTTGGTAATCCTAAGTCGATAGGAATATTACCGATGACATTGGGGTTCTCAAGCTCGGGTCGGATCGAAGCGGCCATCGATGCGCCCCTTGGGAACCGCAAGCTGCTCTGATACACCGGTAATCACGATCCAGTTGCCGTGCCCAGTCGAGGGCTCGGCGACAAGGAGGAGTAGACCCATGAACATGCGCCTTCCAGCGTTCGCTCTGTCTCTCGCCGTCGTATTCGGCGCCAACCTACCGTGGGCGGCCCATGCGGTCGGCCAGGACCTCGACGACCGATTGCCGCTCGATCCGGCCGTGAAAATCGACTCGCTCGCCAATGGCCTGCGCTACTACATCCGTGTGAACTCCGAACCTAGAGAGCGAGCGGAGTTGCGGCTCGTCGTTGGGGCCGGCTCGATCCTCGAGGACGACGACCAGCAAGGGCTCGCCCACTTCGTCGAGCACATGGCCTTCAACGGGACGGAGAACTTCGAGAAGCAGGAGTTGATCGACTACCTCGAAGGTATCGGCATGCAGTTCGGACCCGAGATTAACGCCTACACCAGTTTCGATGAGACCGTGTACATGTTGACGGTCCCCACCGACAGCGCCGAACTCATCACGACCGCCTTCCAGATCCTGGAGGACTGGGCGCACGGCGTCACCTTCGACCACGAGGAGATCGACAAGGAGCGCGGTGTCATCATCGAGGAATGGCGCCTGGGCCAGGGCGCAGCGGCGCGGCTCCAGAAGAAGCAATTTCCGATCCTGTTCAAGGACTCGCGCTACGCCGAGCGCCTACCTATCGGCGAGCCCGAGATCCTCGAGAGCTTCGAGTACGAGACGTTGAAGCGCTTCTACCGCGATTGGTACCGCCCCGATCTCATGGCCGTCATCGCCGTCGGCGATTTCGAGCCTGACACGATCGAGCGGCTGATTCACCAGCACTTTGCCGGCCTCGAATCGCCAACGGATCCGCGCGATCGGACGGTCTATCCAGTGCCGGACCATGAGGAGACGCTGTTCGCCATCGCCACCGATCCGGAGATGACTTTCAACTCCGTCGGCGCCTACTGGAAGCAGGACCTGCGGGATGAGAACAGCTTCCGCGCCTACCGTCAGTCCGTGGTCGAGTCGCTGTACAATCAGATGCTGAACCAGCGTCTGTTCGAGCTGACCCAGCAGGCGGACCCGCCTTTCCTGGGCGCGTTCTCCGGCCAAGGCCGGTTCATCGGCGCCAAGGAAGTCTACATCCTCGGCGCTGGCGCGCCGAACAACGGGATCGAGCGCGCCCTGTCGGCCATCATGCTGGAAGCCGAGCGTGTGGCGCGCTTCGGTTTCACCGAATCAGAGCTCGAGCGCGAGAAGCGAGAATTGCTTCGCGCCATGGAACAAGCCTACGCCGAACGCGAAAAGACCGAGTCGTCGGCGTACGCATCGGAGTACGTCCGGAGCTTTCTCTGGGGCGAGCCGACGCCTGGCATCGCGAACGAGTACGACTGGACGCAGCGGTTCGCGCCGGAGATTACCCTGGCCGAAGTGAATCGCCTGGCACGCGAGTGGATCGTCGACCAGAACCGCGTGATACTGGTCAGCGCACCCGAATCGGAGTCGACATCCGTGCCGACCGAGGAAAATCTATCGGCGGTGTTCGCAGCCGTCGCGGCGACCGAGATGACGGCGTACGAGGACGCGGCCACCGACGCCCCCCTGGTGGCTCGCACCCCGGAACCGGCCGCCGTCATCGCGCGAGAGACCGTCGACGAAATCGACACCCAAGTCTGGGAGTTGGCTAACGGAGTACGTGTCATATTGAAACCGACCGACTTCAAGGACGATGAGATCGTGTTCCGGGCCTGGAGCCTCGGCGGCTCGTCTCTCGCCAGCGACGAAGACTACATCGCCTCCGCGACCGCGGTTTCAGCCGTTACCCAAGGCGGTGCCGGAGACTTTTCACTGGTTGATCTGCAGAAGGCGCTGGCCGGCAAGGCGGTCCGCGTGTCGCCTTACATCTCATCGCTCACCGAGGGGCTTTCCGGCAACGCGTCTCCGAGTGATGTCGAAACGATGTTCCAACTGATCTACCTGTATTTCACCGCCCCGCGTCGCGATGACGAGGCTTTCCAGTCACTGACGACACGCATGCAGGCCTTCTTGGAGAACCGTAGCGCCGACCCCGTCGCGGCCTATCGCGATACCGTCCAGGTCACGATGAGCCAGTACCACTTTCGGGCGCGACCGGCCAGCGTCGAAGTCTATCAGGAGATGGACCTGGCTAAGTCGCTCGCCTTCTACCGCGACCGCTTTGCCGATGCCAGCGACTTCACCTTCGTGTTCGTCGGTACATTCGATCCCGACAGCCTCGAACCGCTGATTCGAACCTACTTGGGAGGCTTGCCCTCCACCGGCCGGGTCGAGAGCTGGCGCGACGAGGGGATCGAGCCCCCGACCGGTGTGATACACAAGCAGGTCTATCGCGGAATCGAGCCAAAGAGCCAGACGCGAATCATGTTCACTGGCCCCTTCGAGTGGACACGCGAGAATCGCTACGCGATGGCGTCCTTGGCCTCGGTGCTCCGCATCCGCCTGCGCGAGGTTCTGCGCGAGGACTTGGGAGGCACGTACGGCGTTGGCGTCAGCGGCCTGCCGAGCCGGGATCCGCGACCGGACTACCAGTTCACGATCACCTTCGGAACGGCGCCGGAAAGGCTGGAGGAATTGACCGAAGCGGTCTTCCTCCAGATCGATAGCCTGCAACGGTTCGGCCCTAGCCAAGAAGACGTCGACAAAGTCAAGGAAACGCAGCGTCGCCAGCGCGAGACGAACCTGCGAGAGAATAGCTACTGGCTGGGCCAGCTCGTCGCGGCCGACCGCTATGGCCTGGATCCACGTGACATCCTCACCTACGAGCGGATGGTTGACGCGCTCGATGTCGAGACGATCCGGACGGCGGCGCAAGACTACCTGCGCACCGACAATTACGTGCAAGTATCGCTCTACCCCGAAAAGGAGACCGAGGGATCACAGCAGGAATGACCTCGACTTGGCCGGCCGACCTCCACGGTCCTAGATGGGGTCGCGCGACTTGTCGCCGCGACCCCACCCGTCACACCCGACGTAGCCATCAGCGACCCGCGCTCGACAGCGCCAGCCGGGCCGGATGAGCGAACGCCATTACGACGTCGTCGTCGTCGGAGGCGGGATCAACGGTGTTGGCGTCGCCCAGGCGGCTGCCGCCGCCGGTCACTCGGTGCTGCTCCTCGAGAAACACGCCCTGGCGGCCGGTACTTCCAGCAAATCCAGCAAGTTGATCCACGGCGGTCTGCGTTACTTGGAGAGCTGGGAGTTGGCGTTGGTCCGCGAAGGGCTCCGTGAGCGGTCACTGCTGCTGCGGATCGCTCCCGACCTCGTCACCCTGCGCCCCTTTTACATACCCGTTTTCCGCCACACGCGGCGCCGCCCCTGGCTCGTGCGCACCGGCCTGAGCCTGTACGCGCTACTCGGCCGCCTCGAGAGCGACGTGCGCTTTCGAAAGGTGCCACGCGGTCGCTGGGACGCTCTGGACGGTCTGGTCACCGAGAATCTGCAGGCCGTCTATCGCTACTGGGACGCCCAGACCGACGACGGCTTGCTGACCGCAGCGGTCTGGAAGTCGGCCGAAGGCTTGGGGGCCGAGCTCGCCTTGCCCGGCGAGTTCGTCGCCGCGGAGCTCGACAACGACGGGTCTGCTGTGGTCTACCGGGTCGGGTCCGACGAGTTCACTTGCCGGGCCCGGGTGCTGGTCAACGCGGCCGGTCCCTGGGTCAACCAGGTGCTAAGCAGGATCGACCCGTCGCCACCGCTGCAACCGGTCGAATGGGTCCAGGGTACCCACATCGAGGTGAGCGGCGCGCTGGAACGGGGCATCTACTACGTCGAGGTACCCCGCGATGGCCGCGCCGTGTTCGCCATGCCATGGAAGAACCACACCCTCGTCGGCACGACGGAAACGAAGTTCCGCGGGAACCCTGATGAAGTCCAGCCGTTGCGAGCCGAGAAAAGCTACCTGTTGCGGGTGCTCGTTCGCTACTTCCCCCGCTACGCCGCCGATGCCAAAGTCCTGAGCGCGTTCGCCGGTCTCCGCGTCCTACCGGCCGGGCCGGGCCACGCCTTTCACCGCTCGCGCGAGACGATCCTCATGACGGACCGGGACGGACGGCACGACCAACCCCGCGTGCTGAGCATCTATGGGGGCAAGCTCACCGCCTGGCGCGCTACGGCGGCGAAGGTGATGGCTCGGATCGAGTCCGCCCTTCCGAACCGTAAGCCGGTGGCTGATACGCGGTCGCTGCCGCTTTCCCCACCCTAGCTCGGGCGCGAATAGAGGACGACTTGCCAGAAAGGCGTCAGGCGCCGGTAGCAAGGCTCGAGACCGGCGGCGCGCACCCTGTCGTCGATGGCACGTTCGGAATGCACGAACACCCGGAACGGGTTGCGGGTCAACCACAGGTAGAGGTTGAGCAGTCGGTTGCCCACACGCGTCCACCAGACGTCGCGCGGGTAGACCAAGCCGTAGAGCCGAACCGCCTTGTCCAAGGACCGCTCGACCAGCGACCGCATGTCGTGATAACAGCAGATCACACGGTCCAGAGTCACTATGTCGGCCCGCTCCAACTCATCGGCCAGTTGAACGAAGTCGCCATAGCGATACTGGACCCGATCCGCATGACCCTGGCGCTCCGCTTCCTGGTGGGCGGCCTCGAGATAGGCGGACGCCGCATCGGCGGCCGTCGCTTTG
>JASFMO010000270.1:0-5126 GCA_050117535.1 Gemmatimonadales bacterium
AGCTCGGCCGCATTCTCGACGCCGAAACCCGGGGGCGCGACGGCCTCGGCCCCCGCGGTGGTCGACGGAGCTGAGGCCAACCGCCAGGCCCGCGACAGGAGATTGATCGCGAAGCCGGGTCCGCCTTCGAAGTCCTCGACGTAGGTTACACCCTGCGTGTTCGTGGTCGGCATCGATAGCGCCACCTCGCCGTCGAGCGAGATCGATGACGGCGCCTCCGAATCGACTCCCGGCAAGGCGTTCGCCAGACCCGTGAGCCAGTCCGGCCTGAAGTCCAGCCGGCCCGACAAGCCGGTCAAGCGCACCGCGCTCGGCTCCAAACCCAGCTCCGGTCGGGTCTGCAAGGTCTTCTCGGTCTGCGACAGGCCGATGAAGTTGAACTCGCCCACCTGTCCCAAACCGTAGCGCGCTTGAATACCGAATACCGTCGTCGGCGCCAGCTGGAACAACGGCTTCTGCTCGAATGAGACCCGAATCCTGGCGCTAGGATTGTTGGCAAACCAGCGTTCCGGCTCGCGCAGCTCCACCTGTCCGACGTCGTAATCGATGGAGTAGTCCTCACCACGAATCAGCTCGGCGTCGTCGATGATCACCCGCTCGCTGCCTTCGCGCACACCGCCGGCACCGAGCGAGATGGTCGAGAGGAAGCCCTCGAATCGCTGGCGGTACGAGAGCGTCAGCAGATAGAGGTTCGATCCGCGCCGAATCCCGTCGTTCGGCTCGTCGTAGATGGTGGCGTTCCGATCACCGGGATCAAGCGGGAACGGCTCCCCGGACAGGCCCACCACGTCCTTCAACGGCGGCGGCTGCTTGAAGGGCTCGAGGGTCGGGAACACGATGTAGGCGCCCGATGGTCCCGGCGCGGTCTGCGTGCCGCCCGCCGCCTCATAGATTTGGGAGACGTCGAGCTGATTGTCGGTGGGGTTATCGTCCAACCCGAAGATCTTGAGAAACTCCACCTGAGTGCCGTCCGCGGAGGTGCGGAACGTGTTTCCGACCTCGGGATTGCCCTGCGAGATCACCAGCTCGACGCTCGACTCCACTACACCCGGACTGGCCGAAACGCGATAGATCTGGTGCATCTCCCTCGACCAGGTCGCCGTGCCCGGCCGCGGGTTCAGTCCCTTCACCAACTCGAGGACGGGCGGCGGCACATTCTCCGGATCGGCGTTATGCGCATCCGATTGGGCCTCGGCGTTGAACGTACCGACCTCGGTGCCGTCCTCGGCGATATAGGTGATGGCGAGCCCCTCGTTGTCGCGTAGCGTGTTTCGAAGCTGGAGCCAGAGGCCGCTGCGATGTAGGACGTAGTCTTCCCCATCGATCAGCGGTCTAAAGAGTCCGCTGAGCGTATCGGTGACGACGGTGTCGATGCCCGCCTGCGTCTGCAGCGTGTCGAACGCCGCCGCGACCGCCGTGATGAACCCCTCCGGCAACTGCGCCCCGACACCCAGTCCAATCACCTCGTAGCGATAGACCTTCACGACCGACCCTGGCTTCACATCGGGCGGGGCATCGGTGGCGATGAGCGTCTGGATATCGATGTGCGGATAGTTGGAGAGGCGACGCGGATTGAAGAGAAAGAAGAAGCGCCCGCGCTCGTAGTCGGCATCATCGAGGATCGTCACCGCGTCCTGCTCGAAACCCTGGCCCGTGCCGCCGACCAACAGCTCCCGCACGCCGACATCGCCCTTCTGCTGTGCCCAGACGGCCTGGAAATCCACCGGCCCCATCTGTCCGGTGGTCCGAAAACCGAAATTGCCGGCGGGAATGCCCTGGGTCAGGTAGCGGCTCTGCGGCAGCGAAAAGCCTACGTCGCCCACCTCCACGCGTTGCAGGATCTCGTCTTCCAGGCCCTGATAGAAGACGTTGATGTTGTTGGCGGCGTCGAACTCGCGACGGTTGTCGTAGTCGACGCTGACGTAGATACGATCGGATATCGTGCCCCCGACGCGAGCGCCGAACTGGATGTCCGGCTTGAGCGTGGGGATTAGACTCGGGTCGCAGTTCAGCGCCAACGAGACGTTGCACGGCCGGAAGCGATTCCAGCCTCCGCCCAACTCGACGCGTCCTTGGATCGCCAGGCCCAGATCCGCGTACTCGCGGAAGATCTCCGGCAACATCTCGCCAGGCTCGGGCAGGGCGGGCTGTTGCGGTCCTGCCGGAGGCGGCGCCGCGGCGGTATCGACCGCTGCGGGCGGCGCCTCGATGACCGGCTCGGTTTCGCTCGGCGGCTCCTCAGGCTCAGGCTCGGACTCACGGGCAGCGACGGCCACAGGCCGGCTCTGTCGCCAGCGGTCCTCCTCCCAGCGGCGGATCTCTGCGCGCACGCTTTCTTCCCACAGCAAACTCCACGGTCGCGCCCGCGGCCTCAGCTCTGGACGCTGAAGCCTCAGATCCGGGAGCTCGGAGGCCAGATCGATGGGAAACGGCAACGGAACCCGCCTCAGGCCGATCATCAGCGGCCGAACCGGTGGCAACGGAGCGAGCGAGTCCTGTTGAGCGGCTGCGACGATGGGGACACTGTCGGGAGAGGCGCGCGCGGCCGTGTCCTGCGCCACCTCCCGCTGGGCGGTCGCACTTGTATCTTGAGCGGCAGGGGCTCCAGCCGCTTGCTGGGGCAGCCCCCCAAGAGCCAGAATGACGGCAACGCCGCCAATGACGGGCTGCCTCAGGCGCACCTTTTGGCCATCACGAGGGTAGTTGAGTAATAGCCTGTTTCCGACGATTCTTAGATAGATGAAGATACTAAGGCGCTACATACTCCGCGAGCACGCCGGCCCGTTCATCGCCGCCCTCGGCGTCCTGACCGGGTTGATGCTGCTCAATCAGCTGGCAAGACGGTTCAGCGACCTCGTCGGTAAGGGTTTGCCCTGGTACGTGATCGGTGAGGTGTTCGCTCTCTCGTTCCCTTTCATTCTCGCCATGGTCGTTCCCATGGCCGTGCTCGTGGCCGTACTCTACACTTTCGGTCGCCTGACCGGTGACAACGAGGTCACGGCCTTCAAGGCGGGGGGCGTCAGTCTGCTGCGGCTCATGCTTCCCGTCTTTCTGGGTACGACGCTCTTGGCCGGCGGCATGGTTTGGTTCAACGACAAGATCCTGCCCGAATCGAATCATGCGCTCCGCAAGTTGCTCTCCGACATCGGCCGCAAGCGACCGACCTTCGAGCTGCGCGAACGGGTTGTCAATGAAGTCGTTTCCGGGAAGCTCTTTCTGCAGGCCGCCCGGATCGACCGGATGCGCAGCGTGATGTGGGACATGGTCATCTTCGATCTCGGGCGACCCAATGTGCAACGGACGATCTACGCCGATTCGGGGTACATGGCTTTCAACGAGGAGCAGACCGACCTGTACCTCACCCTTTTCGATGGCTCGATGCACGAGCTGGACACACGGAATCCCGGGACCGACCAGAGCACGTACTACGCGAAGCAGGTGATCCGCGTGCCCGAGGTGAGCAACGAGCTCGAGCGCGGTCAGAGCGGAGACTGGCGGGGCGACCGCGAGATGAGCATCGCCATGATGCGGGACGAGGTGGCGGATCAGCGCGAGCGGCTCCATCAATCGCGGGACAGCCTGGAGGCTCTGCTGGCGTCGCTGCGACCCATCCGGGCGCTCCCCGACACGCAGCCCGAGAAGCCGCCTCCCAGCGCCGGCTCGCCGGCCACCGACCGCCGCACCCAAGAAGCAGAGGCGGAGAAGGCGGCGGCCGTTACCGATAGCCTGGCCGGCGACAGTACCGTCACCACCGCGGCGCCGGCCGACTCGGTCGCGCGTGAGGAAGCCGAGACCCAGAGCCGGGTTCGGGCCGCAGACATCCGACGGAGATACCGGCGACCTCGCGCGTCGGAATGGCCACCCGTCGGCGACGCGATCGCCTTCGCCTCACAGACCCGTAGCCGGTTCGAACGCATCACCTCGCGCATCGAACTGCAGCGCCGCGAGATCAACCGCTTCGAGGTCGAGATCGAGAAGAAGTTCGCGATACCGGCGGCGGCAATCGTCTTCGTCCTGCTCGGCGCTCCGATCGCCGTCCGGTTCCCGCGCGGCGGTATCGGCATGGTGATCGGGGTCAGCCTGGTCGCGTTCTCCGTGTACTACATCTTCCTGATCGGGGGAGAGGACTTCGCCGACCGTGATTTCATGTCACCCTTCTGGGCGATGTGGGCGCCCAACGTCATCTTCACGGTCCTCGGCCTGGTACTGCTCTACCTCGTGACACTGGGCGGCACGACGAAAGCCAGTCTCACGCGTCTGGTGCCCGCCTACGGTCGCGCCCGGCTTGCCGGCGCGAAGGTGGTGAAGCGTAAGCCGGTCGGGCTGGCCGAACCGGAGGTCTTCACCACCGCCGGGCCGGCGCCGCACGAATCGATCGGCGACGATCGGGAGCCTTCAACACCGACCGCGGTGGACCCTTCCGAGCCCACGCCGAGCGGAGCCATCGACGTCAACCACGCCACCATCGAAGAGCTGGAGCGGTTACCGGGGATCGGCCGCACGCGAGCCATCTCCATCGTTCGCTGGCGCGATGAGCATGGGCCGTTCGAGCAAGTGGTTGACCTGTTGGAGGTGCCCGGAATCGGTCCCGCAATATTGCTCCGTCTGGAGGGCCAGGTCCGCGTAGAGAGGAACGGCGCATGAAGTGGTTAGACCGCTACGTGGCTGGTTTCTATCTGAAGGTTTGGGCCATCTGCGTGTTCGGAGCGCCGTTTCTGTCCATCGTCTTCAAGCTGACCGACGACCTCGACAAATACCTGGCTCGAGGCTTGACGGTTCAACAGGTCCTGCTGGCCTACGTCTACGACTTCCCGTACCAGATGTCGTTGTCGCTCCCCGTCGCCAGCCTGTTCGGGGCCGTCTTCACGGTTGCCCTGATGAGCCGGCACTCGGAAGTGACGGCCGCCAAGGCCAGCGGTGTCAGTTTCTATCGACTCATCGCCCCGATGATCGTGCTGGGCACGCTGGTGAGCATCGGCGGGCTGGCGCTGGGCGAACTGGTCCCCGTCACCAACCGGTTGCGCGCCGAGGCGCTCGAGGAACGCGCGCGATCGAGCCGCGGCATTCGTAACCAGTTCGTCTACGGAGCCGACGGTGGACGCGCCTACACGGTGCGTCGTCTCGAC
>JASFMO010000271.1:0-5125 GCA_050117535.1 Gemmatimonadales bacterium
TAATTGCCGTTGAGAATACCAGTGACATCGACAGGACCTGGCTCTGACGCCGGTCCTTTTTTGGTGTCCATTGAGAAGGAAGCTGTGACGGCAGGGTGCCGGCAGTCTCAACGTTGCGCCCAGCGCGGGGGCAAGGTCCGCGTGAAAACGAGTCGTCGGTAAGTGCGGCAGAGCCGGACTCCGACCACGTCGACACACCAAGGAGCACGGCAGGATGCGTACTACCGGAACAGTAAAGTGGTTCAACGACAGCAAGGGCTTCGGCTTCATCACGCCCGAGGACGGACAGAAGGATTGCTTCGTCCACCATTCGGCCATCCAGTCCGAAGGGTTCAAGACTCTGAGCGAGGGCGAGCGCGTCGAGTTCGACATCGTTCAGGGTGACAAGGGCCCGGCGGCCCAAAATGTGGCCAAGCTCGGAAGCTAGAGCGCCACTCGGCTGACAAGTTCGGCTGGTAAGTACTGGGGGCCACCTCGATGAGATCGGGGTGGCCCTCTCTTATCCCACCCGAGCGCCCCCAGAAATCCGCACATCATCCCAAAATACGCCTCCGTCGGACATTTGATGGTCTGTTGACAGCCGACAGCTATCAAGCGGTAGGCAGAAAAGTGCTCGCCAGCCGCGGAATTTGGAGGTATAGTGTGGAACGTATGGTTACGACTCGAATCACCTGGCAGGACGTCCAGGCCATGCCCGAGGACGGGAAGCGCTACGAGGCGATTGGCGGGGATCTGTACGTGACCGCCGCTCCGTCGCGCCACCATCAGTGGGTCGTCCTGCGATTGGCCGCCGAGTTCGACCGTCTGCTGGTGCAGACCGGCCACGGTGAGGTGTACCCAGCGCCGTTCGGTGTGGAGTTTCCCGAGACGGAAGAGGGAGTCCAGCCCGACTTCATCTTCGTGAGTCGGGATCGGCTGCACATTGTGGGAGAGGATTGGGTGCGGGGCGCCCCCGATCTGGTGGTGGAGATCCTGTCGCCGAGCACGGCGGCGAGAGACCGAGGCATCAAGCTGAAGCTGTATCGCGCGCAAGGTGTAGCGGAGTACTGGATCGTCGACCCGGACGCGCGGAGCGCGGAGGTCTGGGATCTCACAGGCGGAGCGAGCCGGCCCGAACGCTTCAGCGACCAGCTTCCCGTGCGAGTACGCGGTCGGGTCGTGGGCCACACAACCCTCACCTCTATCTTCCGTTCAACCTAGCCAGCCCGCCGCGAGTCGCTGACTGCGCATCTTCTCCGCCCGAGCGAAGTCACGCAGGCATTGGATCAGGAATCGGCGTCGTCGCACGGCTTCAGCCAGAGGGGAGTGACGCGACTGATTGCCCGCGCGGCGATGACCCGCTAGTATGCTGACATAATCCGCCAGTGCGATTAGCTGCGGCCAGGTGGTGGGTTGACCCACCGGGAGAGCGAGTCGTGGCCGCGGTCTACTACACCAGCCGAAATCCGAAGAGTAGGGACTCGCACGCGCTCGATCTGGCCAACCGCCAACACCCTGTCGACCCGTTACTCCAAGATCTCAACAAGCCAGCCAGTCTTCCGGCGTGCTCAGGAGACCCAAGCGGCAGCAGTCGCGAAAGGGTTGGCGTTAAGCGTTGCGAGTCCAAGGCGGCTAGTGCACTTCTGTCGACGTCAGAACACCAGGAGGTGTCGAGATGGTCGGGTTCGATCCGCTACAACAGGAGCAGCGCAGTCGAGGGCATTCCAGGCGGGCCTTCCTCGGGACGCTGATCGGAGGTTCGGCGCTTTCGGTCGTCGCGGTGAACCGGTTGAACGCGGCGGTCTACGAGACCCTCGCCTCGCTGAACCAGAAATACCTCCAGGATCCCTCGCCAGATGGGGCCTATTGGGATGCGGTGAGAGAACAGTTCATGTTCGAGGACGGGCTGATCATGATGAACAACGGTACGGTCGGTCCCATGCCGAAGCCCGTCTACAACCGACTCGTCGACTGCTTCCGGATCCAGTGCACCAGCCCCTGTGACGTCTACGGCTTCTTGCCCACGAAGCGCGAGGAGGTTCGGACGCGGCTCGCCCGGTTCATCAACGCCTCGCCGGACGAGGTCGTGCTGACGCGCAACACCACGGAGGGAATGAACTTCGTTGCCAACGGGCTGGAGCTTGGTCCGGGCGATGAGGTCATCATGTCGAGCATGGAACACCCCGCCGGCATCCACCCCTGGCGGCTCAAGGCGAAGCGACGCGGGATCACAATCACGGATGTGCCGATCGGCCTGCCGCCCCAGAGCGTCGCGGAGATCACCGACGCATTCGAGCAGGCGATCACCCCGCGCACGAAAGTCATCAGCATCAGCCACACGGTCTACATCTCGGGCCTGATCGCGCCGATCAGAGAGCTGAGCGCGATCGCTCGCCAGCGGGGCATACTCTTGCTGGCCGACAGCGCACACGGCCTCGGGATGTTGGATCTGGACATGAAACAGCTGGGCGCGGATTTCTTCACGTCGAGCCCGTACAAGTGGCTGGGAGCGCCCACCGGCTGCGGTCTGTTGTACGTGAGGAAGGAAGTTCAGGACCAACTGTGGCCAACGATCGCATCCTCGGGTTGGGACACCGATCAGACGGCCCGGCGATTCGAGACGATCGGTCAGCGAGCGGACCCCATCGTGATGGCCCTCGGCGAGGCCGTCGATTTCCAGACCCACATCGGCAAAGAGAGGATCGAGCGGAGGATCAAGACGCTGGCCGGTCACCTGAAGACGGAATTGGAGGCGATTCGCGGGGTTCGTCTGCACACGAGCCGGGATCCCTATTTGAGCGCCGGGCTGACGGCCTTCTCGATCGAAGGTGTCGAGCCGTCACGGATCGTCGACTACGTGCGAGAGAAGTACAACATCGTGATCCGAACGATCGGTAGCGAGGAGGCGGGCACGCGCGGCGTGCGGGTGTCCACCCATGTCTGGGTGACGCTGGCCGAAGTCGACCTGTTGCTGGAGGGTGTCAAGTATCTTGCCGATCGGGCCTGATTCACCGGCGTGGTGGCTCGGAGGTTCGATCTATGACTCAGAGCCGTTGCGTCTCGGCTCGTAGTGGGCCCGCAGGCGGACGATGACCGAATTAGCGGACGTAGGCGGTGCGATTGCCGGTCGTGAAGACGATCTGTTGAACCATCGCCGCGAAGTGATCGTCGCGGAGGTAGTGCTCGCGTTCGGTCTGGTGGCATTCCTGGTCTTCGCAGTCGGCCAAGGCGTGAGGGATCTCGGGTTGGTCGGCGCCTTGGCCGTGTTCGCGCTGGTCTTCGTCCCCTATCCCGCGCTCAGCGTCGACCGATGGCGCGGTCGCCTTGCCGCCTGGATCGCTGAGGCCCCTGTCCTGCGGGTCGGGATTCTGCTGTTGCTGCCGCTGGCGGCCTATGCCGCCTACTCCGGCATCGCGAACACCTTCGATGGCAGGTTCGTCTGGCAGTACGTCCTCTACGTGGGCGTACCGGCCGGGTTGATGCTGAGCGGGGTGAGGGCCGGAAGGGAAGACCCGTTCGCCATGCCGCTGCGCTTTCTGGCGGCGGTCCTCGTGCTCTGGCTGCCCGTCGACCTCGGCTGGCTGACCGAATTCGGTATCCCGACCGGCGCCGAGCGCACGGTGGACGTCACGCAACTGATCGGGCTCGACGTGGGCCTGCTGCTGTTCACCGTGGTGACGCCGGTCCGCGACCTCGGGTATTGCTTCCGCTTGCGGCTCAGCGATCTGAGGCTGGCGCTACTTGCCCTGGCGGCTGTCGCGGTCGTGGTCATCCCGCTGGGGCTCGCCATCGGCTTCATTCGTTATGGCTGGCAGGACTTGCAGCCGTTGGCGTGGGCGCTCATCGCGTTCAACATCTATTTCGTCGTGGCGATACCGGAGGAGTTCCTGTTCCGGGGGCTACTGCAGAACCTGTTCGAGAAGCGCTGGCGTGGCGGAAGCGGTCGGGTCGGCTCGCTGATCGTCGCCTCGCTCATCTTCGGGGCCGCTCACGTCAACAACCCGCCCTTTCCCAACTTCCGCTATGTCGCGCTCGCGACGCTGGCCGGACTTGCCTACGGGTGGGTGTGGATGTGGACGCGGAAGGTAACCGCATCGGCCGTGACGCACGCCGCGGTGGACTGGATCTGGGTCGTGGCGTTCCGAGGTTGAATTGGGCTTCGGGGCCCCGCGCCCAGGGTCAGACGGGGTGCAGTCCGATTGTTGCCGAAGGTCGCAGGCTCAGCGTGGGAGTTCTAAGGAACAGCACGGTTTGGGTCCGAAAGGTGGCCCAAGGATTAAGAGTCCCTGCCCGGCTCCGTACTCAGCGGTACAGGATGGAACAAAACCGCACCACAGAAAGCTTTCAGGTCCGGGTCGCTGGCCCCGTTTGCCCTTCTTTCCCGGTACTTCCCGCTCAGTTACGGCACAATAGTGGCAGAATCCACCGCGCTGTGCAGCTCGTGGGTGCAGCTACTCGTACTTGTCCAACAGCGCTTGGAAGCGCGGGTGGTCGCGGAGGGGCTCGTAGAAGGGATCTAGCCTCAGCCGCGCCATCGTGAAGGTGCTAGGCGTAGACAAGAGAAATTCGAGTTGGTCGATGGCAGCCTCGTACTCTCCGGCAAGTATGTACGTTCGGTAGACATTTGCGACCATTAGTTCGCGGTTCTGCTCATCGGTGGCTTCCGGATAGAGGTCCAACGCTGCAGTCGCCTCACGGACCGCCACCTCGATTTCACCCGCGAACGCATTAGCCAGCCCAAGCTTTGCGCGATAGAAGCTCCGTTCTGTTGCTGTCCGACTCTCGCCGGAGGTCTTTACTAGTTCACGTCGTATGGTGTCTGCAAAGGCACGGGCCTCCTCCAGGCGACCCGAGAGATAGAGCGAGCTGAGGCTGCGTTGCCAAGCGCCTGGAGTGTCTTGGCGACGAATATCAAGCGCCCGCTTGTAGTCGCGTCTTACGTAATGGAGCAAGGCCTGCCACCCTTTGCGGTCAGGATACTGCTCCGCGAACACGCGAGCCATGACTGTGTCCCCGTATCCCCACAGGTACGCGAAGAACTTCACGCGGTGAGCACCGCCAGTGGAAGGATCCAGTGCAATCGCTCGATCTGCGTATCGTACCGCCTCCTCAAAGCGGCGCAGCTCTCCGTAGGTCCTTGCGAGTG
>JASFMO010000272.1:0-5119 GCA_050117535.1 Gemmatimonadales bacterium
CAGACGCTCCGACCAATATCCCGTGCCGCCTAACTAATCTTCATCCGCGAAGGATGACTGGTCGCCTTCAAGCATGGGTTGGATAAACTGCACGGCTCTATTCCAAACTGAGGGAGTGTCTGTCCCAAGATACAACCGACGTCGGCCGGAGACCAGAATATCTCCGCCGGCGACGTGCCGCGCAAATCGCAGGATAAGCCACTCGCTTCATAAGCAAGATGCGTGATATGAGAGACCTACAGCGTGTCCACCGGACTCCGTACGCCTAGGCCGCCCCGGTTCAGCACGTGCGTATAGATCATCGTGGTCCGCACGTCGCTGTGGCCCAATAGCTCCTGAACGGTCCGGATGTCGTAGCCATCCTCCAGCAAGTGCGTCGCGAAGGAATGCCGGAACGTGTGACAGGTGGCATGCTTCGCCACGCCGGCCAGGCG
Source organism: Gemmatimonadales bacterium (assembly GCA_050117535.1). Lineage (GTDB taxonomy): Bacteria > Gemmatimonadota > Gemmatimonadetes > Palauibacterales > KS3-K002 > JASFMO01. The sequence goes on from JASFMO010000272.1 coordinate 435, forward strand.
CACCGCCTCCTTCACGCTCCTCTGCACCGCCGACTCGTGCAGATGTTGACGATATCGCCGCCCGTCAGCTGGATCCTCCCATAGACGAGTCGCCGGGAAAACGAACTGCCACGCCCACTCCCGCGCCGCGCTCGGGCTCTTGCGATCCATGGCGTGCGGCAATTTCACGTATCCGGCTCCGAGTTCGAGATCTTCGGTGTGGCGACGCCGTCCCAACTGGAGATGCCGCGCCAGACGATCCTTCACCGACGCCGGCAACATCGTCATCCGGTCCTTCGCTCCCTTGCCGCGCCGCACGCGAATCTCATTCCGCCCGAAGTCGATGTCCTTGACCCGCAACTGCAAGCACTCGTTCAGCCGCAGTCCCGACCCGTACAGCATCATCACTATCAGTCGCTTCGCCCCGTGAAGCTCCTGCAGCACGCCCTTCACTTCCTCTCGCGTCAGGACGACCGGCAGACGGCGCGGCGCCTTGGCGCGCGCCACATCCTCGATCCACCCCATCCGGCGGCGCAGCACCTTCTTGTACAGGAAGATGATCGCGCTCGCCGCCTGGCTCTGCGTCGAGGCGCTGACTTTCCCCTCCCGCGCCAGACTGGACAGGAACTGCGCGACCTCCTGCTCGCCCAGTTCGGCCGGATGCTGCCTCCCGTGAAACAACACGAACCGGCGAACCCACCGAACATAGGCCTCCTCGGTGCGCCGGCTGTAATGACCGACCCGCAGGGCGAGACGCACCTGATCCAGCAGCTTCGCTCTCTTGGGCAGTGCAGCCGGTCCGCCCCGGCGGGTCAAAATCACATTCATGGGGCGAACATCTCGGCCAACACGTCGAGTACTGTGAGTTGAGCGCTCGCGGGTAGCTTTCCCAATCTCCGGACCAGCCGTTGCCTGTCGACCGTACGGATTGGGGCCAACACCACATGAACGTCCTTCTTCTTGAGGCGACACCGCACCCTCGAATAGGCACGGCTTTTCGTGGTCATCGGTGCCATGATAACCGTGCCTATGTTCCGGTTCATCTCGTCCGGGTCGTCGCCAGCTTGGGCCATCGCCGCCCGCCGAACCGTATCGAACTCAGAACTACTACACTTCCGCTATCAACAAACCGTCATGCGGCCAGGGTGAGGCACCAGCCGCGATCGCCGGAGGGGCTCGAAGCGCGCTGCCAACGGGCTGGGGGCGGGTCGTCGTCGCGAAGCTGGTTCTGCGACCCCGCGGTCACGCCGCCAGCCATCAGCGCAGGCATTCCGACGCGAGCTAATTCGCGGAATTGGGGGGAGGGCGCGACAGGGTCCTCGAACGGACACTTGGCGCGCCCCTGCCTGTCACGAGTGGTGGCCCGAATCAGCGCGACAATGAAGTGAGGGGCCCTGTCGCGCCCGACCACAGCAACCCGAGCCCGGCCGAACCGCGCCGGTCAGTCCCCCGCCGCCGGCCGCGGCTCCGGCGCCGCGACCGCCACCGGACGCCTCCACGGCCGCTCGAACAGGTAGTACAGCACCGGGATGCTGGTCAGCACGAAGAGGGTACTGGCCAGCAGGCCGCCGATCGTCGCCAGCGCCAGCGCGTTCCAAATCGTCGCGTCCATCGTCTCGCTGAACAGGATCAGCGGCAACAGACCCAGCACCGTCGTCAGCGTCGTCATCAGAATGGGGCGCACCCGCTCCAGCGTCCCCTGGATGATCGCTTCCTTCAGCGCCGCGCCGGCACGCCGGATCTCGTTGATGTGGTAGACGACCAGGATCGCGTTGTTCACCACGATGCCCGCCATCATGATCACACCGATGTACGCCGAGCGGGTGAACGAGGCGCCCGTGTAGAAGAAGGCGAGGAACACGCCGATCAGCGCCAACGGGACCGTCAACAAGACGACGAACGGCGCCCGCAGCGACTCGAACAGCGCCGCCGTCACCAGGTAGATCAGGATCACGGCGAAGGCCAGCACCGTGTAGATCTGGCGCTGCTCTTCGTCGCTCCAGAAGATGTCCCGCTCCTTCTCGATCGTGTAGCCGGCGGGCAGGTCCGTCGCGTCCACCGCCACGTCGCGCACCCGGTCGCCCAGCTTGCGCGGCCCGCGGAACTCCCAACCCACCAGCCGCTGGTACTGCTGGTCCTCGCGCACGATCCGGTTCAGCACCTCGCGCCGCCCCACCGTCGCCACATCGGCCAACCGCACGCTCTCGCCGCCCGCCGTGGGCACCAGCAGTTCGCGCAGATCGGTGAAGTCGAACTCCTGGTACCCTTCCAGTTTGATCGAGTACGTCACCTCCTCGCCGCCCACCTTGATGCGGTCCATGCTCACCTGGCCCTGCACGTTGCTGGCGACGAAGCGCAACATCTCTTCCACACTCAGCCCGAAGCCGGCCAAGCGCGGTCGATCGACGCTCAGGTAGAACTCGAACGCCTTGTCGGTCCACCACCAGTCGCTAACGTTCGTGTCCACCTCGCGCACCCGGTTGAAGCGGCTCAGTCGCCGCGCCAGGTCCTCGGCGATCTCGCGCAACACCTCGTAGTTGTAGCCCAACAGCTTCACCGTGTACGTGGGCGGCGAGCCGCCGCCGCCGTAGAACGAGGGCCCGAAACCGTACACGCGCACTTCGGCGCCGGCGAACAGGTACGAGTAGGCGACCATCTGCTCCTTGATCGCCACCGGCACGTAGGTGTTCTCCAGCGAGTCCGGGAAAGTCACCCGCATGTAACCGCGCTCCGCCGTCACGGTCGACGTGAAGCGCTCGACTTCGGGAATCGTGCGTAGCTTCGTCTCGAACTCGCGCACCAGCTCGTCGGTCCGCTGCAGCTCCGCGCCGCGCGGCATGTTGACGATGATCTGGATGTAGGTCTCCTGGCCCCAGCGCCCCCAGATGGCACCCCGCACCACGTGCTTGTCGAACAGCCGGTAGCTGCCCGCGAATGCGGCCGCGGTCACCAGGATGACGATGAGCGGGTGGTCGAGAGCGAACGACAACAGCCCGCGATAGAAGCGCACGTAGAAGGGTGGCCTGGCTCCGTAGGCCGCCCGGCCCAGCACCTCGCGCTTCAGCGCCCGCGCCGCCAACCCCGGCACGAACGTGAACGCCACGAACAGCGAGGCCAGCAGGCTGAAGCCGACGGCGTAGGCGAACGGCAAGTAGTACAGCCGCAGCTCGCCTTGCAGGTAGAGGAACGGCAGGAAGACGATCACCGTCGTCGCCGTGCCCGCCACAATGGGCAGCGCCACCTGCCGCGTGCCGCTGTCGGCGGCAGCTCCCGCCTCTTCGCCGCCGGCGCGGCGCCGCCGGTAGATGTTCTCCAGCACGACGATCGAGTTGTCCACCATCAGCCCGAAGCCCATCGCCAGGCCGGCCATCGTCAGCACGTTCAGGCTGAACTCGCCGAAGTAGAGCAGATTGACGGCGATCAGCACCGAGAAGACGACGGTCGCGAACACGATGCCCGCCGTGCGGAACGAGCCGAGGAAGATGAGCAACACCAGAAAAATGACGATCGCCGCCGCCAGCGCTCGCAGCCGCAGATCGGTCAGCTGCTTACGGATCTCGCGGCTGCCGTCGTACTCCAGTGTGATCCGCATCCCCGGAGGCAGCTGCGCTTCCAATTCGGCGATCTTCGTCTTGATCCCGTCAGCGACCCGCAACGCGTTGCTGCCCACGGCTCGGATCAGCGAGATGCCGATCGCCGGCTGTCCGTCGATCCGGAAAAACCAGATCGGGTCCGCCGTCGAATCGCGCACCTTCGCCACGTCGCGCACCCGGACCACCTCGCCGGTGCCGAGCGTGTCCGGCACGACGATCAGCGACTCGAGGTCGGCGACCACGTCGACGTCGTTGCGGATCGTCACCACCCACTCGGTATTGCCGCGCAGCAGCTTGCCGGCGGTGCGCACCAGCTCGGCCGAGCTCAGCGCAAGACCGATGTCGTAGGGGCGCACGCCGTACGCTTCCATGCGCTTGCGGTCCAGCTCGATGCGGATCTCCCGATCGTCGCCGCCGCGCACCGCCACTTCCTCGACGCCGTCCAGCGCTACCAGCTGCGGACGGAGCTCGTCCTCCGCGTAGCGCCGCAGGTGCTCGAACGTGTAGCTACCCGTCAGCGTGTACCGCATGTCCACCCGTTCGCCCGTCTGGAATTCTCGCGGCACGTACGCCTGCACTTGCGGGCGCACGTCGGGAGGCAGCTCGTCGCGGATCGCCTGGATCCGTTCGCCTAGCTCCAGTCGCGCGAAGTCCATGTCGGTGCCGCGGTTGAACTCGACGGTGATCTCCGAGCGCGCCTCGCTCGACTCGGAGACGATCTTGTAAACGCCCTCCACTTGCTGCGCCGCCGACTCGAGTGGCGCGGTGAGGAATGCTTCGACAACCTCGGGCGATGCGCCCGGCCAGCGCGTCTCGATGTTCAGCTGCGGGTAGTCGACGTCGGGCAGCAGTTCAACCGGAATGTCGATGAACGACGCGATGCCCACCGCCGCGATGGCGATGTAGACCATCGCGATGGTCGTCGGACGATTGATCGAGATGCGGATCATGGCGCCGCCTCCGTCGCCGTCGCGGGTGCTTTCGACCGGGCGAAGCCGCGCAGCCCCTCCAGCGTCGCGTAGATCACCGGCACGACGATCAGCGTCAGCAGCGTCGCCGAGATCAGGCCGCCGATCACCGCCACCGCCAGCGGCGCACGCAGGTCGGCGCCGG
>JASFMO010000273.1:0-5118 GCA_050117535.1 Gemmatimonadales bacterium
ACATCGGCGACCTATTCCCTTACGCGTCGCACGAGGGGAGCAGCTGGACCGGCTACGTGATCGTCGGCGTACACGACAGCAACCACAACCCCATCGAGGGCATCACGGTCTATGGCAGTTGGACGAGCAGCGGCGTCGCCGTCGACCAGTGCGTCACCGACTACGCCGGCGAATGCCTCATGCTGTCGACTCTATTGCCCACCAGCTTGTCGAGCGTGACGTTCACGGTGACCGACGTAGTGGGCGCGCTGGTCTACAACGCCGGCGACAATCACGACGCGGACGGCGACAGCGACGGGACGAGCATCACGATCAACAGACCGAACTAGCTTGCCGACGCCTGGAACGACATAGGGCCAGCGACGCCGATGGACGCCGGTGGGGAGATTAGAGTCGCATCTTCTCGAGAAACTCGAGGAAGCGGGGATCAGTACGTAGTCTTTCGTACGGGCTGAGCGCGTTTGTCATCGGCAGATAGGGCTGGCGCTCTTCGTAAGCCCGCTCTAGAACCTCTAAGGTCGCCTCCACCTGCCCCAGCGTCGCCAGGTAGCCAGAGTTCCCGATGAAATGGAAGAGATCGGCGCTCGCCAGAGCCGACAGCGCCGCTCCCATCTGGTCGGGATCACGCAACGCAGCGATGTAGGTGCGGTAGGGCTCCGGATCGCCGCCGGTTCGCTGGGCCAGCCGGCGAAAAGCGCTGTCCGCCCGAGCGACGTCGCCCTGGTGCACGTGGGCCATCGCCAAGAAGTAGAGGGCCAGGGTGAAATCCGGCGCGATCTCCAGGGTCGCCTCGTACCGCGCGATCGCCTCTTCCAGACGCCCCGCGGTCTCCAGGTTCAAGGCCAGAACCAGATTCCCGGCCGGGGCCAGAGGGTCCAGCTCGTAGGCCGCGCGACTCTCGGCCAACGCCTCATCGAAACGGCGCAGCGTCAGCAGCAACTCGGCGTACCATTGACGCGCGGTCGGATATTCGGGGGCCAGGGTGATCGCCCGCTGAAAGTCGGTCTCGGCGCCGACCCAATCCCACTCGAACTGGTACTTGCGGTAACCAGAGGCGGCGTAGGCCTCGGCCGAGTTTGGGTCGAGGGCGAGCGCTCTCTCGGTCGCGGCCCGCGCCTCCGGCAGCACTTCGGCTATCGAGGCGCCGCCGTACTCGGGTAGCAGGACGTAGGTCTCCGCCAATCCGGCGTAAGCGCGAGCGTAGTCCGGATCCAGGGCGATCGCCCGGTTGAATTCCTCGATCGCCTCGTTGAAGGCCGGAAGCGTGCGCTGATTCCAGAAATAGCGTCCGCGCAGATAGTGGTTGTAGGCCTCGAAGTCGTTCGTCGCGCTCGGCACCAGCGAGCCAGACTCGTCGGCCAAGGCGACCTGCAGCGCCGTCACGATCGCCTGGGCGATCTCCTCCTGGATGGCGAAGAGATCGGTCAGCTGGCGGTCGTAGCTGTCGGCCCACAGCCGAAACCCGTCCGTCACGTCGATCAGCTGGGCCCGGACCCGGATCTGGTCGCCGGCGCGGCGGACACTCCCTTCCAACACCGTCGCCACACCCAGCTCCTCACCGATCTCCCGCACGTCCATGTTTCGGCCCTTGAACGCGAAGGCCGAGGTGCGCGCCACTACCCGAAGATTCGGAATGCGGCCCAGCGCGCTCATCAGCTCCTCTGCCAGACCGTCGCTGAAGTACTCGTCCTGCGCGTCGCCGCTCAGGTTGGCGAACGGGAGGACGGCGATGGACCGTTCGACAACCGCGCCGGCCTCGGCCGGCTCCTCCGGCGGGGTGCGCAGCACCCACCAACCGCCGATGATGAAGACGAAGGTGGCCAGAAGCGCCAGAATGCCGGCGCCCCAGCGCCGCGCGCGGGGCTCGGCGACGATCGCCTCCAACTCCCCGTCCGTCGCCGGATCGGTGCGCTTCACCCCTTGTGGCGTGAGGTCGAACACCCAGGCGAGGGCTACGGCGAACGGGAAGCCGACCATCGCCGTGAAGGCGACGGCGGTGGCGAATACGTCCGGAAGTCGGAGGGCAGGCACGAGGAAATCGGCCGCCCCCATCACAGCGAAGGCCGCCGCCGCGTAGACCGCTACAACCTTGAGCACATGGCGACGCTTCAACTCCGCCATGAACTTCTGATATCCTGAGCTATTCGTCATCGCGCACCCGAGATCGCGCTTCAATCCCTTCATTCCGGCACCGACAGCGCCGAGCCCAGTTATCTCTCATCCCCGGGAATCCCCGAGACCAACCTTCGCGTCTGCGCAGGCTCGCGGGCGCCGCCAGCTGGTCACAAGATGGGACGCGGACTCACTTCAGACAACGAGACTCCACGGCTTAGGAGTCGATGTCAGGGCCAAGTGCGTCAAGGGCAACGCTGGCCTCCGCTGCAGGGCCAGAGACCCCGATACACATGGGGGCTCTCTAGGTCGCAAGGGCGAGCCGTTGACGGCACTCAACGCACCTCGAACGCGACCGTGGCCCACTTCGACTCGTAGTCGATGTCTGGCTCCTCGGATGGCGCCATGTGAATGAACTCGACGTACCACTTTCCGGGCGAGTCGATCACAAACGTGATCGTCCCAGCGTCATCCGTCCGCTTCCGTACCTCCTCGACCAGCTCACCGCCCCGCTCGCCACCCAAGATCACGAGCTGGTTGGCCACCGGTTCTCCATCCACCAGGCAGAGGAACGAATACTCGTCACCCACAGCGAGGCTGTACGGGTTCACCAGCGCCACGACTTCGGCCGGATAGCCCAGCTCCACACGATAGGCATCATCTCTCAGGTCGCCCACCTGCAGCACGGCTTTCACGTGTTTCGCGTAACGCTCCCGGACATCCTTGTCCAGCTCACCGCTCCGCCGGCGCGCTTCCAGAACATCGGGGATCCCGTCGTGCTCCAGGTAATCGTTGAAGTCCGCCGCCGCCAACCCGAGGTCGCGCGGCTCGGTCGAGGCGCCCACAACGTACGTACCCGGATCACCCGTCTTGATGGTCAGGAACGTCGTATCGGAGTACGCGGTATCACCGGCCCATGCCGTCGTGTCGATGGCCATGCGACCAGCCGCCGACACCAGAGCGATATCGATGACTCGATCGCGCGTGATCGCGTTCTCGCTCAACACGAAGCTCCCGTTCAGTATCGGAATGGTCACCGTAGCATGAGGAGCGAGGAAGTAGCTCTCCAGCTTGATGAACAGATCGTGGGCATTCACCAGAGATGCTACACACAGCAGCAAGGACGCAGTCACAGCCGCACGGAATCGCATGAGTCACTCCCGTTATGTGGCGAAGCCTAGTTCGGTTGTCCGGCCCCTTTGCGAATCCGCGAGATCATCGTTTGCGCGTTCGTGTTGTTCGGGTTGAGCTGCAGAGACCGCTCGTAGGCACGAATCGCCTCTTCGTCGTGACCGAGCCTCATGTGCGCCTCGCCGAGGCTGTCCCACGTGTTCCACGCTTCGGGGAAGACACGCGTATTGAGCTCGAAGAGCTTCAGGGCCTGCTCCACTCTTTGCATCCGCATCATCGCATAGCCCAACGCGTTGACCTCGGCCTCAACCCGGGCCGGCTCGGCGCGCGCGGCGAGGTCGCGGACCGTCCCCTCCGCCGCCTGGTCCTCGCCGCCCAAGACAAGGACAACGGCCGTTGCGGCTCCAACCTGCACGCTCCGGTCGCCCTCGACATACGCCAAGAGTTGCTGAGCACGGTCGTTCTGGCCCTCAATCGCGGCCCTGACGGCGACCTGCACGATCGTCCGCGTATCGGCGACGCCAGCCAGGGATCCCGACGCATCCCGAACGGGCACATAGGTCCGATGACTGTCCTCCTGATGCAGCGTCCCGTCCGGTTGGAGATAGTGTTTGAACGTGCCGCCCACCGGGATGTAGCCCACGAGATAGCCATCCCCGGCCGTGACCTCGACCTTCATTTGCGATGGCAGACCCAGCGGCGCGGGCGGGTAATCCCACTCGCCGACGAACTCCTCGAGGCGGTCATTCGATACCTGGGTGATCTTCGGGTCGGCGCTGACTTCCAGCGGCACCAGCGGCGCTCCCGCGACCGGCGCCCCCGTGCGCGCCTCGAGCACCTGCTCGATCAAATCGAGCAGCGGCCCCCTTGGCGTCGACTCGCCCTCGTAGGTGTTGGCACGGTTCACGATCACGATATCCGACTTTGGCAGCACCGCGATCATCTGGTTGCCCACCCCCAGCGCCGCATACATCCCGTGACGCGTGAAGCGGTCCTCGAGGTACACCCACCAGTAGAAACCGTATCCGACGATCTCGTTGTCGATCGAGTAGAGAGCGGAGCTGCGCTGAATCCAGTGCTCCGAGAGAATCCGCTCGCCGTCCCACATCCCATTCCGGGCGAACAGCAACCCGAAGCGCGCCGCATCTCGCGCCGACATGCGGAACGGGTAGGCCGGGTACTTCGACTTGTCCCGCTCGTAGTGATAGTACCCGTCGGAGATCCGCCAGTCCTCCATCCCCAGCGGCTGACCGAAGTACTGGTCGAAAGCCTCGAACACGTCTTCCCCCGTCAACTGCATCAGGATCGTGGCCGACGTGTTGAAGTCCCAGTTGTTGTAGGCGAAGTAGCGACCCGGACCTTCGCTGCCGCGCGGCCGCGAGTCCGTCCGGCCCGCGTAGGCCGCCGGATGGAAGACGCCGGATCGCGCCTTCAATAGGTCGAGGATGCGTGCCCGCTTCTCGGTCTCCAGGAGTGGGTCCGGCTCGTCGTCGATGCCCAGATCGGCCAGCGTCATGTTGAGCTCGATCTCGCCGCGGTCCCAGTAGATGCCGTAGAGCGCCGAGAGGAAACTCTTCCGGACCGAATGGCACATGAAGCGTCGTCCGACATCACCCCAGGCCGCGACGACGGCGCCATCCGCGATCACCAAGAAGGCCGAGGACGGAAGTCCCTCCCACGTCTCGCGCGCCGCCGCCAGCTTTGCCGCGTCGAAACCGGCTTGCTCGACATTCGAGTAGCGCATCCAATCCTCGCCTGGATAGCGCTCGCCTACCGCCTGTCCGACGCTCGCAACGGGTGTCGCGAGTATGAGCGCGAGGATCAGACCGATAACCGACGTCCGTCGTACTGACTCAATCGTGTTGCGCATCAATT
>JASFMO010000274.1:0-5111 GCA_050117535.1 Gemmatimonadales bacterium
TGGTCGGCGCTACGTTGCTGTCTGCGGTCGTGCTGCTGCTTTCGCCGCCATTCGTGCGTCACAGTGCGCCGTATCTGCTTCCATTGGGCGGAGCGAGCCCGGACAACCCTTACCGGATCGAGGTAGTGCCCGGGAACGCGCGCGTGGCGAAAGGCGCCGAGCTAGAGATCAGCGCGCGACTGTTCAATTTTGACGCGGAGCGGGTCGAACTTGCCGTGCAGCGCGGTCCGCAGGGGGATTGGAAGCGATTTCCCATGACCATGGAGGAGGAGACAGGGGAATATCTCTTCTTCCTGTTGGATCTGGAGGATCAGACGGAGTATTTCGTCGAGGCCGGCGGTATCCGCTCGACGCTTTTCCGGATCGATGTGGCGGAACTTCCCTATGTGGAGGGGCTGACGTTGGAGTACCGTTTCCCGGCGTATACCGGGCTCAGCCCACGGCTGCAGGAGGATGGTGGAGACATTGCGGCGGTGAAGGGGACGGAAGTGCGATTCCTCATCTCTCCCACGGTGCCGGTGAGAAGCGGCGCGATCGTTCTTGAGGCGGGCGACACATTGCCGCTCACCGCGTTGGAGGATGGCAGGCTGACGGCCGAGTTGTTGGTGAACGAAAATGGTTTGTACCGCATCTCCTTCGAGAGCCTGTCCGGCGACCGGGTGATCGGATCGCCGGATTACCTGATCGATGTGTTGCAGGACCAACCGCCCATCATCTCGTTCAGCAAACCGGGCCGCGATGTCAAGGTCACCAGCATCGAGGAAGTGTTCGTCGAGGTCGAGGCGGAAGACGACTACGGCGTGGCGCGGCTGGAACTGTTCTACTCGGTGAACGGCGGGTCGGAGCAGAGGCGGGAACTGTACAGCGGTCGCCGGCAGGACGTTCGAGCCGGCCACACGTTGTACCTGGAGGAACTCGATCTCGTTCCCGGAGATTTCATCTCGTACTACGCTCGTGTGGCCGACGGCAACCGGGTATCCGGCCGGCAAGAGGCGACGACGGACATTTACTTCATGGAGGTACGGCCCTTCGATCGCGAGTTTCGCCAGGCGGACCAGTCGGGGGCGCCTGGAGGCGGGGGCGGATTCGACAGCTCGCTGTCGCAGAGACAGCGCGAGGTGATCGCGGCCACCTTCAAGATGGTTCGCGATCGAGATGACTATGCGACCGAAGAGTATGAGGAGAATCTCGCCACGCTCACCTTGGCTCAGGGTCGACTGCGCGAGCAGGTCGAGCGGTTGGCGGCTCGAATCGAGGCGCGCGGCGTAGTCCAGCTAGACTCCGCTTTTCAAGCCGTGGCTGAAGCGCTGCCGAAGGCCGCCGAGGCGATGGGCGAAGCGGAGAACCTGCTGGGAGAGCTCAGACCGGATGATGCGCTGTCGCCGGAACAACGGGCTCTACAGCACCTACAGCGTGCCGAAGCGGCCTTTCGCGAGGTGCAAGTCGCTCGTGGCATGCCGTCGGCAGGGAGCAGCGGCGGCCAGCCGGATATGGAAGAGCTAGCGGAGCTTTTCGAGCTGGAGCTCGACAAGCAGCGGAATCAGTACGAGCAGGTGCAGCGCAGTCGGCAGCAGCAGGTCGACGACCAGATCGACGAGACGTTGCAGAAGCTGCAGGAGCTGGCGCGTCGGCAGCAACAAGAGAACGAGCGGATGCGAGCCCAGGCCGGGGACGCGCAGAACCCGGCGGGGTCGGCCGGTTCGCAGCGCCGCCTGGCAGAGGAAGCGGAAGAGTTGGCCCGCCGACTGGAGCGTCTGTCGCGCGAGGAGTCGCTCCCCGAGCTCAATCAGACGGCTCGCCAGCTGAGGCAGGCGGCCGAGGACATGCGTCGGGCGGCGGCGAATCGGAGGAGCGGTGGCGCGGGGGAGGGGATTTCGGCTCTGGAGCGGCTCAAGGAGGCTCGCAGACTGTTGGACGACAACCGCTCGGCCGGACTGCAGCGCGAGGTGGACGACGCGCTGCGGCGCGCGCGGCGACTCGCGGAGGAGCAGCGAGAGGTGCAGCGCGACGTGGAGCGGTTGGGCCAGGCCGGCGCCAATCAGAACGAACGCTTACGGCGGCTGATGGAGCGAAAGGATGAGATGGCCGGTGAGGTGGCGGACCTCGAGGCGCAGTTGGATCGTCTGGCTCGCGAGTCACGGCGTGAGCAACGAGACGCCTCGCGCAAGCTGCAGGAAGCGGCCAACTCCATTCGCGACGATAAGCTCGAGGACAAGATTCGCTACTCGCGCGGCGTGGTTCAGCAGCGTGCCCCAGAGTATGCGCGCAATTTCGAGGAACAAATTGCGCAGGATATCGAGGAGTTGCGTGACGGAATAGCGGCGGCCCGGGACGCGATCGGCGAGACGGATGAACAGCGGCTGGCGCGGAGTCTTGATCGTACGCGCGAACTGGTAAGGTCATTGGAATCGCTGGAAGAACGCACACGACAGGGCGCGAGCGAGGCGTCCGAGGCCGAGAGCGAGGCGGCGGCAGGTGGCCAGCCGTCGGAGGGCCAGCCACCGGAGGGCGAACAGCGTGGCACTCCCCGCGAAATGGAGGCCGCGACTACGGATGGCTTCCCGGGATTCAACCCGGGCGAAGTGCGTCAATTCCGTCGCGAGTTCCGCGAACGGCGAGGGGAAGCCGAGCGGCTGCGCGATGAACTGGCGGATGAGGGAATCGACACGGCCGAACTCGACGCCATCGTGGCGCGCCTGCGAGATCTGGAGCGAGATCGCCCGTACGGCGACCCGCGCGGCCTGGCCGAGCTACAGGCGCAGGTGATTCAAAACCTGAAGGAATTCGAATACGTGCTGCGCCGGGAGCTGGGCGCAGGAGACTCTCGCCAACTGCTGCTGACCGGCTCGGACGAGGTACCGCCCGGCTATCGCGGCCTGGTGGAGGAGTATTACCGAGCGCTGGCCGAGGAAGAGCCCCAGAACCGCTAGCCACGGGGATCTGGCGCCCCGCGGTCCGATATCGCAGTTTAGTTCGCACGACGGTCATATCTCGGGCATTCCTGCGAGCGCGGGGGCCCTGCGTTCGGCCTTGGGCTGCCGGAAGGACGGCGGTATGTCCAGGCGGGGTGTTCGAGACACGCTCACAACAAGTGTGGCAAGTGCTCGGAATCACCAAGATCGAGAAGACCGGAACTGATACGCGGCTACCGATCCCTCAGCTGAGTACTGTGAGATCGCTCGCGGTCTCGGCGAGCTCGAAGCTCCGGAAGCTTTGGAACGGGTATCGTGGTCGCCCTTCGTTGGCCGAGCACTTCACGACGGTCGAATTCCACCTTACCTCGGACTGCGAACACGATTGCCCCTACTGCTGGGGTCCGAAGGACTTCTCGGCGCCGGTCGATACGGCTACGGCGTTGCGGATAGTCTGGAGAGTGAGTCAGTTGGGGGCGAAGCGGATCGTATTCACAGGCGGCGATCCGCTGACCCGTCCGGACACCCGGTTGCTAATCCTGTATGCACGCGACTTGGGCCTTTCAGTTACGCTCGCCACAGCGGGTGAGAGGTTGAGCGGAGATTTCCTGGAGTCGGTCGGTTCGAGCCTCGACACAGTATCACTGCCCCTCGATGGATCTTGCGAGGCGATCAACTGCCGCACGAAGCGGCGCGGTCACTTTGCGGCTATCCTGCAGACGCTGGAGCGTCTGCGAGAGTACCCGGAGATCGATGTCGTGATCCGTACGGCGGTCACCCGCCACAATGTCGAGGATGTGCCGAGGGTTGCGCGGCTGGTGGAAGAGTATGCGGAGACAACGTGCGCTCGCGTTCGCCATGAAGTCTACCATGCCTTCCCGCGCGCCATGTTCCCTGCTTCATGGCGCGATCTTCTGGTGAGTGACGGGCAATTCGCCGCGCTGCACGACCGGCTCCGGTCGAACGGCACCGTGCCTGTGCAGTTTCTGGATCACGGGTCGCTCGATCGGGTCTATCTGATGATCTTTCCGGACGGTCGTCTCGTCATTCCGCAGGGTCCCCGATACTATACGTACGGCCGGTTCCTCGAGATCGCTGATATTGAAGCCTGCTTGCAGAGGAATCGCATAAGCGCCGAACGGGACGCTCGCCAGTCCGAGGTCTGGGCAGAGGATCCCCTCCGACACTGACATGGCAGGTCCGCGGATCGCGCTGGGAGCGACTGACGCGGCGCGGGACAGAAGCCTGCGCGCCTGCGGAGTTCGCGGATATGGGCCGCCGCCGAGAACCACGCTGGGGCGGTGGACTGAGCGGACAAGCTTGCTAGGATGTAGCGGGGGCTGAGCGCGGACAGCGCCGGCTCCGACGGAGGGGCAGAAAGCGCATGTGTTGCAGGACTGATCACTGGCGCCGATTTGCAGGCCAGAGGTTGTGCGAGGCGATGGGCTCGGGGCCGGCATCGATGGCGCACGAGAGGTGGTAATGTCGATTCGTATAGGCCCTCGCGCCCGGGCCATCGCGAGACTGTATCGCGGCTATCTCGAAGATCCGAGCTCAGTCGACGCCCGGTGGCGTGATGTCTTCGAGCATCTCGATGCCGAAGCTCGCAGCTGGCTTGAATCGCTGGATGGGGCTGGCGCGGCCGCGGCGCCTATGGAGGCGACAACCCCCGCCACAGCGATGGCGCCTTCGTTGACGGCGGATTCTCGCCAGGCGGCCCTTGACTCGGTGCGGGCGCTGATGTTGATCCGGACCTACCGCGTGAGAGGGCACCTGCAGGCGGATCTCGATCCGCTAGGCTTGGCAGCGCAGGAGGACAACCCCGAGCTCGATCCCGAGAGCTACGGATTCAGCGATGCCGACATGGATCGACCGATCTTTCTGCACGGCGTCCTCGGTCTGGATACGGCCACATTGCGCGAGATCATGCGGGTCTTGCGCCGGGACTACTGCGGCAAGATCGGTTTGGAGTTCATGCATCTGCAGGACCCTGAGCAGAAGGCATGGGTTCAGATGCAGATGGAGGGTGTTCTCCACCGCACCAGGTTCAAGCGAGAGAGCAAGCTTGAGATCCTGGAGCGCCTGACGGCGGCGGAGACCTTCGAGCGATTCCTCGATCGCAAGTACACGGGCACGAAACGGTTCGGCCTCGATGGCGGTGAGTCAGCTCTACCAGCGCTGGAGACGATCACTCGCGTC
>JASFMO010000275.1:0-5110 GCA_050117535.1 Gemmatimonadales bacterium
CTGCCATGCGTTCTGGTAGATGTGGTAGACGATGACATCGGTGGCGTGTAGCGGGCCGCCCTCGGTCATCACGTAAACGAAAGTGAAGACCTGGAACGACCCGATGATCGAGGTGACCAGCACAAAGAAGGTCGTCGGTCGAAGCAGCGGCAACGTGATGCGCCAAAACTTCCGCCAGGCCCCGGCTCCGTCGATGGTCGCTGCCTCGTAGAGCTCGTTCGGGATCGCCTGCAAACCCGCGAGGAAGATCACCATCTGGAAACCGATATGGATCCAAACCGCCATGAGGATGAGTGCCAGCAGTGCCGTCGAAGGACTGTTGAGCCAGGGGAAGGGGCCCAGGCCCACCAGGCCGAGCGCCCAGTTCAGCAGTCCGAAGTCCGGGTCATACATCCACTGCCAGACGATCGAAATGGCGACGAAGCTCGTGATGTAAGGCAGAAAGAAGATGGCTCGCAACACCGCCACCCCTTTGACGCGACGGTTCAGTAGAATTGCGACGCCGAGCGCCAACGTCATAGACAGGGGCACATAGAGGGAGTACACCACAGTGTTCTTCGCGGCGTTCCAGAACAGGCTGTCGCCCGCCAGGTCGACGTAGTGTTGCAGGGCTACGAAAGGTTTGGCTGGCTCGAGCAAGTTCCAACTGTGGAAGCTGAGATATAGCGCGAAGAGCAGCGGCGCGGCCGTGAATATCAACAGCAGGACCAGCGACGGCGATACGAACGTCCAGGCCGTGACCGCCTCGCGGAGTTCCAGCGGATTGGCCGACGCCGAGGCGAGGCTGGCGAAGATGAGCACACTGGTCGCGAGCAGTCCATATAGCCCTGCCAGCCAAAATAGCGTGCCTTTGCGCGAGTCTTCGAGCGGCGCGTGAAGAACTACGAGTCTCTCACCGGCGGTCAAGTCTCTTACGTGGTAAGCGATAGGCGATCCGGCGCCTCGCAGCCGCCCACTGGTGGTTTGGAGAACAGGGAGCGGGTCGAACTGGACATCTGAGCTCGCGGCGATGACGGAGGTCCCCCTGACAATGGCTACGTCCGTGCCGGCCAGCCTGGCCAAGTCGTCAGTAGTGAGGGACGGCGGATCGTCGATTGCGGAGACGGCGGCGCCGCTCAACTCGAGGAATATGTCCGTCGCTCGCGCTGATATCTCAGCGTCGGCGGCGGCCAACCAGGCGGCAGAGAGTATCGGGGGGATCAAGGCGCGCGCGAAGGCCCAGCCCGTTCGACCCTGTCGCTGTCCGCGTGACGAGGCCGATCGCCAGACGCCCACGACGGTGAGAGCGGCGGCGACGAACATGAAGGCCAGGGGCGGCAGGATGAGCGCGAACGGCAGGGGCGCGGCCGCCTGGCTGCGTCGAACGACAGCCGCACCAATGACATCCCAGTCGTCGAAGTCCTTGATGGGTGCCGCCGCCGTCTCTGTGCCGCCTACCCGGGTGCTCAGGGGTCGATCGAGGCTCGCGAGCGAGTCCTGCAATGCCGGTGACAGCTCGTACGGCCAATCGCCAGGGCTGGGAGGGACGAGAGCGCCGTCGTAGTAGACGGCGAGCTCGTAGCCGACGCGCGTGTGGAAACGTTCCGCGAGCAGCGGATCGGGCTTGAGGACGACGACGGCCAACCGGTCGGGAATTGGAACGTACGCCAGCCACAGCGGTCGCCCCTCGATCCGTACGAAGTCCAGCACCGTTTGCCCGCGTCGCGCGGCGGCCAACATCGCTTCGCTCTGGCCAGTGGCGATGCGTAGAGGGACGGCCATCGAGTCGAGCGGCAGAGTGCCGACTCGCGCTGTTCCGACGTAGAGCGAAAGACGCTCGATTCCTAGGTCGCCCATGCTTTCCGCCAGCCACGCGCGCGAGTCGGCGAGTCTCGTCTGATGGCGGATTCGTTCTTGCCGCAGGTATTCAACCGCGCGGCCGGCGACGTGTCGATCGAGCACCGGTCTGAGCGCGGCTCGACTGGCCAACGCCACGTAGGTCCCGCCGACCGCGAAGAGCAGAGCGGGTAGCACAACGAGAATCAGGAAAGCGCGGTCAAGGCGGCTCATGGCGATGCGTCGACCCCTGTACCAGGGGCGTCGAGGATGTCGTCGATGCGTCTCGCCACGTCCGAAGTGACGACATGGATGGGCTCGCGCGAGAAGATGATACGGTCGAAGATGTCCGGTAACTGCACCTCGACGTGCGCCCAGTCTGCCACGGTCGATCCCCAAGACATGCGGCCGTGTCGGGCCGCAAACAGAAAGGCCTCCTCCAGGTCGTAGGGGTCGGCGGCGGCCATCGCCGAGTGCACCTCGCGTACCGAAGGAATAGCGAGGCCGTATTCGGCTCGCATGCGCTGGGCTTCCGGCGAGGACAGATGTGCGGCCAACTCGACGGCCAGTTTCTTGTGGCGTGTATTGTGGGGCACTGCCCAACCAGCGGCGTAAATCACTGTGACGGGATCCCGGTCCTCGTAGCGTGGTAACGGGACCACTTTGACTTTCACCGTGCCCTCGTCGATGTAGTGCCGGATGCTTGGCAGCCACCAATGGCCGCTCATCACCATGCCGATGCGTCCGGTGAGGAAGAAACTGCGCTCCATGCCCGACTCGATGCGCTGAACATCGACGCTGGGGACGACGCGGTGGACCGTGACCAGATCCGTCAGGAATCGGATGGCAGTTTCGGTTTCCGGGCTATCCAGGTAACCGGTGGCCCTTCGCCCGTCGGGGCTCAGCACATCGCCTCCCGCCGCCCAGACCCAAGGCTGCCACAGATAGAAGACGCGGCGTACTTGAGTACCGTAGGTGTCGAATCGCCCATCTCCATCCAGGTCGCGCGTGAGCCGCTTGGCGGTCCGGAGGAAGTCTTGCCACGTCCAGTCGTAGTCCGGCAGCGGGACCCGAAACCTCTCGAACAACTCGGTATTCAGGTAGACGACGATGGGATTGAAGTCTTTGGGAAACGCGTAGAGTCCGCCCGGGCGCCTGAAGATCTCGAGTACCTCGCCATAGTAGGCGCTGGTGTCGACGCCGATCCGGTCCAGATAGGCGGCGACGTTGACTAGGAGACCGCGCGCGATGAAGGGAGCGGCGCCGTTAGAGCCATTGTCGAGCAGCGCGACATCCGGCGGCGAGCCGGCGACGATCGATGTGAGGAGTCGCTCGCGGTAGTTGGCCGTGATCGACTCGTACTCGATCCGGATGTTGGGATACCGCTCGCGGAATCGGTCCAGGATAGCCTGTTCGATCCGTCGCTCCTCGGGACCGGCCCAAGCCATGACACGGAGCACGGTTTGCTCGGCTTGTCCTCCCGCGCAGGAGAGCGTGGCCAGGCAAAGAAGGGCGTAGGCCTGTCTCATGGCTCGATCCGGTCGCCGGTATCCGATCGGAATAGATGCACCTTGTCGGGGGGGATCTCCAAATACACGCGCTGATCGACGCTTATCTGCGTGTCAGCCGGGGCGCGGGTGATGACACGAGATTCTCCGGTCGATGTCAGGTGCACGAACATCTCGCTGCCGATCGGCTCGACGACTCGCACTTCGGCCTGCAAAGTGGCTTGACGATCCTCGATTCTCAGGTCCTCGGGGCGGACGCCGAGGGTGACAGTGCCGGCAGGTGGCTCTTTCTGCGATGCGATACGAAGATCGAACGCGTCTCCCGTAAAGCGCCAGTCGCCCTTGCCGGGCGCCAGTTGACCCGAAAACAGATTGATCGATGGAGATCCAATGAACCCGGCTACGAAGACATTGGCGGGCTGGCGGTAGATCTCGAGAGGCGTGGCGTACTGCTGCAACTGGCCGTCGTTCATCACCGCGATCCGTTGGCCCATCGTCATCGCCTCGACCTGGTCGTGCGTGACGTAGATTATGGTGGCGTTCAGACGCCGGTGGAGCTGTGAAAGCTCGGCTCGCATCTCGACCCGAAGGCTGGCGTCCAGGTTGGAGAGCGGTTCATCGAAAAGGAATACCTGGGGATGCCTGACGATGGAACGGCCAACCGCCGTACGTTGTCGCTGACCCCCTGAGAGCTGAGATGGCTTGCGATGGAGGAGCGTATCGATGCCGAGTATCTCGGCCGCCTCTTTGACGCGAGTACCTATTTCTTGCCTACCGTGCCCCCGCGCCCGCAGCCCGAAGGCCATGTTTTCGTAGACGCTCATGTGTGGATAGAGCGCATAGTTCTGGAAGACCATAGCGATATCGCGGTCTCGCGGTGGAACATCGGTCACATCGCGCTCGCCGATGCGGATCGAGCCATGTGTCGGTCGCTCGAGCCCGGCGATGAGCCGCAGGGCGGTAGTCTTGCCGGAGCCCGACGGGCCGACGAGCACGACGAACTCGCCATCGCCGACATCGAGGTTGAGGTCGGCGACCGCTATCGTGTCGTCAAACTTCTTGGTAAGGTTCTGCAGACTTACTTGAGCCATGATCGGAAGCTTCTCGAGCGGTTGAGCGTGACGCGCGTGCGCGAGAACAATAAGCCGGCTCTTGCGCTACAGGCAATCGAGCCGTTTTTGAGCGGCAGCGGTCCGGCGATGGGCTGACGATTCGGGCGCTCGTGGCATTTAGAAAAGGGGAGGCCATCGGGATGTTTCTGCCGAAGTGGGTACTGGCCGTCGTATCGAACCTGCTGTTGGGGTCAACGATGGGTTTGACCCAGGAGTCGATGGAGTACCGGGTCAAGGTAAGTGATCCCTCCAGCAAGCTGTACGAAGTGGAGGCCACGCTGCCGGCGGGGGGTGACACGACGCTGGTCTCGCTGCCGGCCTGGACGCCGGGTCACTACGAGATGGAAAACTACGTGCGCTATGTTCGCAGCTTCCAGGCCAGCGGCAGCGACGGGATGGCGCTTCGTTGGGACAAACTGGATCCGGACACGTGGCGCATCTTCTCGCACGCAAGCGATCGCATTCGAGTAACCTTGGAGTTCTACGCCGACACCCTCAACCTCAGCGGCAGTCTGCTGAAGAGAGATTTCGGCTACTTCAATGGCACCAACCTGTTCGTATATCCGGATGGCCACTACGAGTACCCGGCACGGGTCAGTTTCGAGCTTCCAGAGGGCTGGCGTGTGGCAACCGAGTTGGCGGATGGGGACGAGCCTAATGATACGGCGACCACCG
>JASFMO010000276.1:0-5109 GCA_050117535.1 Gemmatimonadales bacterium
TGGGTCACGAACGACGGGCCGTCGCCCGACGATTTTGGCTGTGACCACGTGCGACTGGACCAGCCCTGACTTCGGTCATCTTGCCGGAGTGTCTGTGCTCAACTCAGGCCGACTGCGGGTTGGAGGAGACAGTTCTGCAGGATTGTCGCCGCATACCACGCACACATTGTTTCTGCAGCGCCACACCCTTACCGAGGACAGGCCGATCCGACGAAGATGTTACGTATCGCGCGCCGTGCGCCGACCTCACGGTCGTCAAGGCGGCGAAGGGCTGCGTTCTCGAGCCACACCCATCGAAGGTCCGGCGTTGCCGACCGCAGCCCGTTCTCCTTCTGCCCTAGGCCACCCGAGGTCAGCGCTCGGTGCGCGGACCCGCCAGCAACCAGATGATGAAGCCGAGGACCGGCAACACGAGGATCAACACGGCCCATACGACCTTGGCCATGTTGGAGGCGCGGCTGCCGAACACGTTCACGAGCGCCCAGATATCCGCGGCCAGTACCAGAATGCCGAAAAGCCCGCCCATAGTTCGCTCCTTATCTCCAAGCCGATCGTCGAGCCCGGCTGATTCCCGGGCCGCCGGTTACGGCCAAACTTGCATCGGTTGGTGAACGCAGGGGCCCGCTGCCCTGTCAGTCTCCGCGAGGGCGGCCTTTGCACGCTCGGGCCGTACCCTCCACACCCCACTACGAGCAGGTCGGCGGAAAGGTTCCAGGCTGCACACCGTCGTTCCCTTGCAACAGTCCGGTTGCGATGCCGGTGAGAAGGAGACCTCGAGTGGAGGCGCTTGCGGAAGGTCCAGCTACACGACGCGGAGCGCTACTTCGACCGCAGACGTCGGGCCCCCGCTCCACTTCAGCAGCGATAACCCCGAGATTTTACCATCCAACAAGCGAAGGGGGCCTCGGGAACCAACCCGAGGACCCCCTTCTGTTGGGGCTAGCAGCTTCTAGCGCCGCCCTCGCCGCCCTTACGGCAACAGCGGATCCTGCGCGTACTCGCCGAATGGGGGGTATTCGGTGTTACCCTTGTTGCCGGAGCCCAGACCCCTGACGGTGAAGAAGTAGCGGACGGTATTCGTGCCGTCGTAGCAGATGTCGTAGGCACAGTCACCCACTCGCGGGATCTTGATCTCGTAGAAGTAGAACGCCGGCGCGCCGTTCTCGTCGTAGTTCAACTGGTACGCACCGCTGCCCGTCGTGGGGTTCGGGTCATCGATGGCGCAGAACGACTGCCCCTTCGGGCACTTGCCCTCGGACCAGTACTGGTCGCTGAACTGAGAGCCCACCGGCTGGGTTCCATCGACGACCAACACGTCGTGGCCCTGCGCTAGGAAGTCTGCACCCTCATCGTTCAGATAGACGGTCAGCGTGTTCTCCTTCAGCGACGCGGTCTCGTCCACCGGAATCCGCACCGCGAGGTACAGGAACTGGTCGTCCGCCATCTGAAGGAAGAGGCCGGTCTTCTTGCCACCGCCCGTGTTCGCCTCGAACTCCGTCGGCGGCTGCTCCGCACAGTCCCACTCGCCTTCGCTCAGCGCACCGTCGATGCCGCCGTCGCTGATCGAACCGAAGCCCGGCTCGCAGGCGGTGACCGTGAACTCGACGCTGGCCGGCGGATCCGGCAACGTGATCGG
Source organism: Gemmatimonadales bacterium (assembly GCA_050117535.1). Taxonomy (GTDB): domain Bacteria; phylum Gemmatimonadota; class Gemmatimonadetes; order Palauibacterales; family KS3-K002; genus JASFMO01. The sequence goes on from JASFMO010000276.1 coordinate 1,637, forward strand.
GTTCCCTTCGAAGGGAGTGGAAGTATTCCAGTGCGAGTAGGGACCGGTACCGTTGACGCTGTTGATCGACCACGCCTGGTCCTTCACGCCGATACCGTAGCCGCCGGCGAAGATGCTATAGACACCCACCGTACCCGGCAGCGTCACGCAGACCTTAGCCTCGCCGCTGAGCCCGGTGGTGACGGACAGCTCTGACGTCGAGCCAAGGCCACAGGAGTCGTCGGCGCCCGGCAGGCTGAGGCCGACTTTAGCGCCAGTGACCGCGTCGGCTTGCGCCGCGAAGGTCACCGTGGCACCGGCCACCGCGAGATTCTCTGCACCCGCGCGGGTGCTCAAGTCGATTCCGGGCTGCCCGTCGAGTACCTCGTCGGTCACGTACACCGTCAGCGGCTCTGGCAACACCGTGCCCTTCAAGCCGACCTGGTTGTCACCCGCCGACTTCTCCTCTTGCGACGGTACGATCCAGACGAAGTCGCTGAAGCTGGGCGCTTCGCCACCCTTCAGGCTTCCCAGCTTGCCGGCCTCCACCGGCTCGGCGTAGAAGGGGTTCAGCTTCTTCACTGCCATCGCCAGGCTCTGCAACGGCGAGGCCGGCTCATCACAATTCAGGAAGTCCTGTCCCCCAATCACCGTCGTTGCCGGCTTCAAAGCCTGAACGTAGGACGGATTGTTGGCGTCGTCGGTGCGGCCAATGACGGCCAGACGATCCGGAGCATCCGCCGGGATCTCCGGGCAACTGCCGACGATGGCGCCGAGGTCGATGTTCGGGTCGGTGATCTCAGGAATCGTCCGGATAAAGAAGCAGCCGGGGTACTGAGGAATGTCCAACCCCTCGATGAAGCTCACCTGACCGTACGTCGGCGAGCTGGGATCGTCGTCCGGCGTGCAGTTTAAGGTCCGCCCGTCCGACAGCGTCACCTCGCCCACGATCCGCTCGGGGATGACCAAGACGCCGTCGATCGCCTGCGCCTCTGGGATGTAGACGCCGTGCTGGTCGTCGGCGTTACACGCGCGCCCGACCTGCTCGTTGTTACCGTCCTCCGTGCCCGTCTCCGTGTAGAAGCACTCGCCGCAATTCTCCGGATCGCCGCTCAAACAAAACGCGCCGGCCTCGATGCGGAACTTGATATTGATGGTGTTGCCTAGCTTGAACGGATAGTAGTCGAGAAGTTTGCCACCGCTGCCGGCTGGGGGTGAATCCTCGGGGTCGAGGCCTCGCCGACCCAACTCGAAATCCCCGACCCAGACGCTGAGGCGGTAGTAGCTGTCGGAATTGATGTACTCGTCGATGCCAACACCGTTTGGAAGCGGATCATCCGTCTTCCAAACCGCCGAGTACTGCTCGTTGACGGGGTCAACGGCAACGTCCGCCGCGCTGAACAACTCCTGCTCGGTTCCGGGAACGCAGGACGAAGGCTCGGTGGGCTCGTCCGGCTCGGTAACGGTCAACCGGCAGATCTTGACCGTCGCCGGCAGATCCGGGTTGAACGTACCCGTGTAAACTGGTGACTCCACGAGCTCCGGCAGCCAGTAGAAGTGTGGATTCCCCCCGTGCGCACCATCGAGGATCGTCGCCTGGGGCGCGCTCGAGAAGGGTGCGGTGGTTTGCGGCTGATCGTCCGTACAGGACAAGACGACCGCCGCCGCGAACATCAGCGGCGCGATGCGCTTCATAGTTGGGCTCCCGTATTCGGGTTGAGCATGCGTCGGGCGGGAAATGCGGGCCCGATATTCCATTTTCATACCAGAATATGCGAAACCCATTCTACACTTCTCTCTCCCCTTGTCAATCCTGTTGGTTAGATGCTACACAAAAAAGGACGCAAACCACGCCCCCGCCAGCGGCGGCGAAGCTCTGTACTCGGTTGAAATGAAACGACTTATCGAGAAGAGCCGACCAACTCCTGAAAGCCCGGGTGGCTTTGTAACGGTCGCCACATCCAGCCGATGGTGCCCGCGTCACCGAACAGCCCGCGCCCGGGCACAGCCACAAAGTACCGCCTCAGAACCTCGACGGCGCCGTCGTAGTCCTCCAGCAGCGTGAGGACGAACGCCTCGTTTCTCGTCAGCGAATACTCGGGATCGATCTCCGGCGTGACACTGGCACGCGTCCGCTCCAGGACGCTGCGGGCGCTGTCTTCCAGCCCGGCCCGCGCCGCAACGCCCGCGGCGAAGATCCGCGCATCCAGCTGTTCGTAGTCCCGCCACTGTTCCGGGGTCAGCGTATCGATACGCGCCACCAGCTCCCAGGCGCGATCGACGTCCGGCGCTTGCGACGGAGTCACCATCAGCAGTAGCTCGCACCAGGCGAAGCGATAGTTGTCCGGGAATCGGGATTGACCCTCCGCGCACCAACGATCGGCTTGCGAGAACTGCTCCAGGTCGAGCGAAGCGTTGAACAGCCGCCAGAGGATCGCGTCGGCGAACTCGAGGTACGCGTCCTCCTCGTAGGCCCGCCGGGCCGCCAGCGCCACCGCGGGATAGTCATCGATCTGATAGTAGAGGTGGCTGAGCGTCGAGAAGGCGCTGGCCAGCGAAGGATCGATGCGCGTCGCCTCCTCGAGATCCGACTTCGCTTGATCCAGCAGCGCATCCGCCTCGGCGAGATCGTCCGGACGGACGAACAACCAGGTCGCGTACTCCACCGTGCCCTTCAGTTCCAGCGCGTCGGCACTGTTCGGGGCTAGATCCAGCGCGCGCTCGGCGTGCTCCATCGCGACCTCGGCCCAACGCTCGAAGTTCGCGACATCGAGCCGACCCTTGCGATAAGCCAAATCGCCTCGCAGAACCGCCGGCTCGGGCCAGTCAGGATCCAGCGCCTCCGCAAGGGCTAGTATCGAATCGGCCCGCTCGAAGTCGGCGAAGGCACCCTCCAGATCCCCTTCCCCAACGCGTTCCTCGGCGTCCTTGCGCAGTCGCTCCGCACGCTGCACCTGCGCCCAAGCATCAGGGTTGGACGTCGCCGCCCGTCGCTCGCGCACGCGGATTTCCTCGCCCAAGCGCTCGCGCAAGAAACGCGAGATTTCCTGCGAGAGCGTGTCGCTGATCACCAGCAGGTCGCCCGCCGGCAGCTCGAAACCGGCGCGTTGGATGTCTACGGCGCTCGCGCCGTCGATCAAACGCGTCGTGACCCGGATGCGCTGGCCGGCCTGCTCGACGCTGCCCGCGATCAGGGTGCCCGCTTTCAGCGCTCGCGCGATGCTGTCCCGGGTCACCTCGTCGCTTCGGTACCGGGCGACACCGTTGCGGGATATGACATCGAGCTCGCGAACGTAGGAGAGCTTGTCGATCAAGGCCTCGGTGAGCCCGTCCGCCAGATAGGCCAGCTCGCCGCCGCCACTTGTGTCCTCGAAGTAGAGAACCGCTATACGCCTTGGGTCGAGGCCAGACTCGGCCGCCGCTTCGGCCATCGCCTTCGCCGCCATGTCGTTGCGGACGATGATGGCGCTGACGCCCACCGCCGCCACAAGCAT
>JASFMO010000277.1:0-5109 GCA_050117535.1 Gemmatimonadales bacterium
CACCAAGCCAAGTCTACGCTTAGCCGCACTTGTGACGGGGCCCTACATCTGGACCCCCGAAAGCGATGCCGCCAGGTGAGCTGAGGGAACCGGCCGCGCCGTCGTTCCTTCGATCGACCGCGCACCTCAGGTCACAGCCTTCTTCAGCTGGCCGTCAGCCGTCACCAGCTCGCGCCCCTGCTTGACCCAACGGCGCAGGGGTAGGCGCTCGACCAACGCCTCGTAGTCAAACCCTGCCATGTCAAACCACTGGTCTGCCGCACCGGGCCGGGCCAACCATTCGATCGCCCTCAGCGCGCTGACGCGTGCCTCGTGGTTGTTTGGTTGGTCGATCTTTCGCGCGGCCTTGATCGCGCTGGCGATCAGCGCGGCGGCAAAGCGGCAGTGTGGATCGTAGCTGGTAGACTTGATCACATGAACCTCCTGCCACCGACGAGAGGCGAGAAATCGACGCCGATACGCTAGGAGGTGGGAATGACGGTTGACGCGTCTTTTTCAGTCTGTCGTCGGCTCGTAACCGTGAGCCGGTCCCTCGAAGTATGCTATGAACCTACGCTGCCCGAGAGCAAAGCGCGAGCCCGATGGAATAGGCCCCATACCAACCCTGGCCGCGAACCGAAGACACAACCAGCCTACACCAACACGCTGAGAACCCAACCGGCCGCAGCGGCCCCTACCACCACCCACGCCGCGTTGATGCGGAAATACACCGTCAATACGGCGGCCAGCGCGGCGATGGCCCAGGCCGGCCACGCCGTCAGGACTACGGCCCCCAACTCGATGGTCACGGCAACCATCAGCGCCAACGCGCTCACGTTGATGCTGTCCAGGAACGCCGCCGTCCACGGCCACGAGCGCAGGCGAGGAATCAACGGATTGAGGATCAGGACGAAAAAGAACGAGGGCAGGAAGATCGCCACGGTCGCGATGATGGCGCCCGGGATGCCTGCGATGACGTAGCCGATGAACGTCGCCGTCGAAAGCACCGGGCCCGGCGTGAATTGACCGATCGCCACCGCGTCGAGCAGTTGCTGATCGGTCAGCCACCCATAGCCGGCCACGAGATCGCCGTGCAGGAACGCGATCAACACGTAACCGCTGCCGTAAAGGATCGCGCCCACCTTGAGAAAGAACAGCCCCAGCTTCCACAACGGTGCGGCGGCTATCGCCGCGCCCAGGCCGGCACCCACCGTTCCCAGCCCGGCCCACTTGGCTGACGGCACACCCAGCGGAACCGCCATCAGCTTCGACCCGTCCGTGGTCCGGCCGCTGCCTAGTCTCAGCCACAACATGCCGACGACCCCGCCGACCAACAGGGCCACCACTTCGTTGATGCCGGCCAGAACCGCGATCAGTACGGCAACGCCAACCGCCAGGACGCGTCCGCCCTTCACCGCCTTCCGGCCCAGCCGCCAGACGGCCCCCAAGATGATGGCCAGCACCGCCGGCTTGATTCCAGCCAGGAACGGCGCCGCCGCCGGGAGCGTGCCGAACTGCACATACAGCCAGGCCAGTACGCCGGTAATCAAGACCGCCGGCAAGATGAAACTGGTCCCGGCCACGACAAGCCCCGCCGGCCCCGCCCGCTCGTACCCCACGTGCATGGTCATCTCGGTGGAGTTCGGCCCAGGGATCAGGTTCGTCGCGCCCACCAGGTCGAGGAAATGCTCCGCCGACATCCAGCCGCGCCGCCGCACGACTTCGTCCTCGTACATGGCGATGTGCGCGGCGGGTCCGCCGAAGGCAATGCAGCCCAACTTCAGGAACAGGCGGGCCAGTTCGCCCAATCGGCCACTTGTACTCATCGGTTGCGCGAACTAGAGCAGACCCGCCAACTCGTCCGGGATGTCGATCTCCATGCGGAGGAGTGCGGCGCTGAAGGTCTTGGCCTGGGCGTCGGTCCTCAGCGACAGCGTGCCGCCGCCGCCCAAGGAGTTGTGGAGCAGGAAGTTGAGCGCGTACAGGTTGGGCAGCCGGAAGCACTCCACGGGGCCCTCACATATCCCCTTGAAATGCTGCTTTACACGTTCGCACGTAACTTCATTTACCAAAACAGGATAGAGTTCTGGCTTCAAGGCGATTAGACCGATGTTTGCCGTGTCGCCCTTATCGCCGGACCGGGCGTGCGCCACTTGCAAGAGCCTGACCCGCATGCTCAGTCCTCCCCTGCCCCGGACATCAGGCGGCCTCCACGTGCACTTCGGGGTGCACGTGGGTCTTGGGAATCAGCGCCGGCCAATAGGCCACCATCTCCTGCACCCGGGGTCGTCCACCCCCGAAGCCCGTCGCCGTCGGCGGGCCGGCGAGGATCAGCGAAGCGATCTCGCGGGTGAAGCGCTCGACGGCGTGACGGTTGCGGGAATGCTTGACACCGATCCTCAACTCGACTTCCGGCAGCTCGCGCGGGATGGGTTCGGCCAGTGGCCCGTGACAGGCGCCGGCGCCGAGGAACTCGGTGTGAATCTCGTCGAAGCGCAGGCCGAGCCGCTCGAGCCGCCGGCGAAGGGTTCGGTCCGCCGCCCGGGCCTTCTCGAGGGCATCGGGCCACGAATACACCATGCGGCCGATGGCCTTGTAGCCCGCATGGTACGAGATCGAGACCTTGAGTCTATCGGTGAAGGTTCCGCCTTTGACGCCGAATACTCGAACGCGGTCGTTTCCGACCTGCTCGAGCTGAATCGTGCGGAAATCGGCGACGCAGTCGGGCGTGATGTACTCGGACGGATCACCCATCTCATACAGCAACTGTTCGGTCACCGTGGATACTGACACTCGTCCGCCCAACGCCTCGTGTTTGGTGACGACGAAGCTGCCGTCGGACAGCGACTCGATGATCGGGTATCCGATGTCGGCGTAGTCGATGCTCTCCCAGTCGACGCCCGTGTTGCCGCCGGTCGCCTGCGCGCCGCACTCGTTGATGTGACCGGCCACGACGCCGGCGGCCAGCTTGTCCCAATCGTCCGCCGCCCAGCCGTGCTCGAACATCATCGGCGCGTAGGTGAGCGCCGTGTCGGTCGTGCGTCCCGCCAGGATCACGTCAGCGCCCTGACGCAGCGCCTCGAGCATCGGCTCGGCGCCGATGTAGGCGTTGGCGGACTGGATCTTGTCACGGATCGATTCCAACGGCTCATCCGTCTCCATGTTGCGCAGCTCGATCCCCTCGGCCAGCAACTCGTCCAGTCGTTCCATCAAGTCGTCGCCGACGATCACGCCGATGCGTGCCCTGCCTTCCAGACCGACCCGGCGCGCCAGCTCGCGGACCGACTCGGCGCAGGCCAGGGGATTCACGCCACCCGCGTTGGCGACGACCCTGATGCCTCGCTCGATACAGATCGGAAGGATGCGGCCCATCAACGGCACGAAATCGCGCGCGTAGCCCTGCGACGGATCTCGATTCCGCTGCTTCTGCAGAATGGACATGGTGACTTCGGCCAGGTAGTCCATCACCAAGTAGTCGATGGACCCCGCCTCGACCTGCCGGACCGGGGCTTCCAGCCAGTCTCCCCAAAAGCCCTGCCCGGACGCAATGCGTACGATCTTATCACTCACTTGAGCAGCGTTTCCAATGATCCGGGGAGCGCGAACGGGCCGATATGGGGCCCGGCGTTCTGGATCGCGGCGCTCAGCGCCAGCGTCAAGGCGTCCCGCGTTTGCTCGGGCGTGATCACAGCGTCCACATAGCCTCGGGCGGCGGCGTACCGCGCATCGAGCTGATGCTCGTACGTATCCAATGTCTTTTGCACCGCCCGTTTCGTCTCATCGTCGACCTCGCGACCCTCGGTCTTCGCCTTGTCTATGGCGGGTCCGTGGACCGCACGCGCCGCCGACTCGCCTTCCATCACTCCCATGCGGCCTGTGGGCCAAGAGAAGATGAAGTCCGGGTCGAAGCCCTGCCCGGCCATGGCGTAATAGCCAGCGCCGCTAGCGTGGTTGATGGTGAGCACGATCTTCGGAACCGCCGCCACCGACATCGCCTCGACCATCCGGGCGCCCGCCCGGATGATTCCCGAGTGCTCAGCCTCGGTGCCGACCATGAAGCCCGAGACGTCCTGGACATAGAGCAAGGGCCGGCGATGTCTGTCACACGTCTCCATGTAGTAGGCGCATTTCTCGGCGCTCTCGGTATAGATGATGCCACCGAAGCGCGGGGCACCGCCCTTCTTGTCGTGAAAGATTCCCCGGTCGTTGGCCAGGATGCCGACCGGGATTCCACCCACGCGCGCATCGACGCAGATCATCTCCGAAGCCAGTTCCGGCTGGAACTCGGTCCACTCGCCGTCGTCGACGATCGTCTCGAGCAGCGCCCGCATCTCGTAGCCGCCACGGTGGTCCTCGGGGATGATCTCGTAGGCTTCCTCCGGCGAACGGGCGGGCGCACGAGGTTCAGCGCGCGTGACGGGTAGTCCGTCGCTTGACGGCAAGTCCGCGATATACTCGCGAATCATGCGGATGCAATCTTCGTCGTTCTCCGGCTCATAGTGTGCCACGCCCGAGATCTTCGTGTGGGTATCCGCGCCGCCCAACGTTTCTGCATCTACCGTCTGGCCCGTCGCCCCCTTGACCAAGTTCGGGCCCCCCAAGCCCATGAAGCTGGTGCCCTTGACCATGAAGATCACGTCGGAGAGGGCCGGCAGATACGCCCCGCCTGCAATGCAGGGACCCATGACCGCAGAAATCTGCGGCGTTCGCAGATAGCGCCGCATCAGCGAGTTGTAATAGAAGAGCCGCGCGGCTCCGTATTGGCCGGGGAAGACCCCACCCTGGTACGGCAGGTTGATACCGGCCGAGTCCACCAGATAGACGATCGGGATGTGGCAGCGCATCGCGATCTCCTGCGCCCGCAACATCTTGGGGATCGTCTCCGGCCACCAGGAGCCGGCCTTGACCGTCGCGTCGTTGGCAACGACGACCACCTCGCGGCCGCCGACGCGCCCATAGCCCGTCACGACGCCGACCGCTGGCGCCTTCCCCTCATACCGATCGTAGGCGACCAGCAGTCCGACTTCTTGAAAATAGGAGCCCTTGTCGAACAGCAGCTTTAGCCGCTCGCGCGCTGTCAGCTTTCCATCGCCGTGCTGCTTGTCGATCTTCTTATGACCGCCCCCCATT
>JASFMO010000278.1:0-5107 GCA_050117535.1 Gemmatimonadales bacterium
CGGTGACCGACTTCCGGACCGGGGGGACGTTCCTCGGGCTTCTGGACATCTCCGAGGAGGGTTATCCGAGCATGGAGAAGGGCGGAGCGGCCCTGGTGGACCGACTGATGGAGTCGGTCGGGTCCGTTCCCGGCGTGGCCTCGGTGGCCGTGTCCAATGGTTTCCCGCTGGATCGACGGAGAGCCTATCTGTCCGTCAGCGCGGCGGATCAGCCGACCGCGGAAGACGCCGGATTGCGGGTCGAGTACACCCTGGCCACGGAGGGGTATTTCTCCACCATCGGTACGCCCGTCCTTCAAGGCCGAGCCCTCCAGCGAACAGATGACGGAACCGCCCCCCGCGTCGCCGTCATCACCCGGTCATTGGCGGACCACCTTTGGCCCGGCGAGGACCCTCTGGGTCGGCAGTTCTTGCGTGCCGGAGCGGAAGACGGTGCCTCCTGGACTGTCGTCGGGGTGGTCGGACATCTGGCGTCGAGTGCGGCAACGGAAGACCTGCCGCAGATGATCGTTCCGCTCAGGCAGTCGAGCAGTTCCAACCTCATCGTTCTGGTCCGGTCGGACACCGATCCCGCGGCGCTGGCTGGGCCGGTTCGTGAGGCGATTCGCTCGGTGGATTCCCGCCTACCCATGCCCAGCCTGGTTCCCGCCCGTTCTCTGGTCGCCTTTGCCACCCAGGAGCAGCGGGCCAGCGGCCAGGTGGCGGGGGGACTGGGTCTGCTCGTCCTCGTGTTGTCGGCCATGGGCGTCTACGGGGTCGTGGCCCTGGCCGTGAACCGGCGCACGCGCGAGATCGGCCTGCGAATCGCCCTGGGGGCCACACGGGGTGTGGTCGTCCGCGGCGTCTTCGCGGATGCCCTGCGTATGGCAGGGCCCGGATTGTTGGCGGGGGGGCTGTTCGCGGTCGGAACGGCCGCGGCGCTGCGCTCCATGCTGTTGGGACTGAGTCCCGTCGATCCGATCTCCTTCCTTTCTGTGGGGGCTTTGCTGCTCGTCGTGGTTGTCACGGCCAGCCTGGCCCCGGCGTTCAGGGCTTCCGGAATCCATCCGATGGAGGCGCTGAGGAAAGACTGACATCGATGGAAGGCGGAGCGGGGATGCTTGTTCTGGTCGACCTCTCCGACGGCCATGTCGCTCGCTCCCGCCGGCCGCCTTGCGCAGCTTCAAAGCACGGCAACTGCGATGATACGCTCGACCTCTAGGCGAAACTCACCCTCTTGCCCGTCCGCGATGAGAAGACCGAATTGGCGGATCGCGCCCGGGTCCAACGGTGGCGCGTTGGGCGGAACGTAGCCGCGAAACGTTGGCACGAACGCGTCGAACGGCAGCACCACGGTGATCCAACGGTCAGCCTCCGTGTCGAATTCCGCCCGATAAGCGAGTCCGTCGAAACGCGCGTCGGTGCGCAGGCGCATTTGGTAGCGACGGCCATCCCCACGGACACGGAGGACCAAACCGGCGAAGGCCGATAGATCGCTCGTTGCCGGAGCCGTGCGGACCGACGCGAATCCACCGTTGTTCTCCAGCGATAGGCGGCCGGCGAATACGCCGGTGCCGTCCGCGGTGACCTCCATATCACTGGAGGAGACACCGCCCATGACGCCGTCGTTGACGACGTACCAATCGGCCGCCGTCGAGCGCGCAAAGTCGACCAGGACGACCGAGTCGGGTTGCTGAGACGCCGGCACGGACCAGAGAGCCAGAAGCAAGGGAAGGATGAACATGGTGACAGAAAGTGGGCTATTCTCGATGCCGTGTCCAGATGCAGGCAATTCAAGAAGGAACCAAGCGATCGGGCCCTCTCTTACGTCCCCTTGGGTTCGCCGAGGCCGGGCTAGGAGGCGGCTTCGTCGGACCAGTCGGACGTATTCGGCCTGCTTCTCAAAGTGAACTCCAGGTAATGGCGGAGCGACATCCAGCCCCAACGGGCTTGTTGTAGAGGCCGGGGGGGGGCGCTGCGAGTAGTCATGCCTTGAGGCGGCGGCTCAGCGCGCTCGCGCGATCGCTCTCCACCAACACCCACCACTATTCGCTGATTTAGTTTAGATTTGTTGTTCGGAGGCAAGGCTATCATGGGTCTCGCCGATTACTTCCATTCCGTGGCAACGGGGCCGAGGCGCCGCCGCGAACTGCTGACGCCGCTCGGATTGCTGATCTTCGCAAGCACGCTCGCTGTCGTGATCGTCGGCGGCCTTTACACGGACCGCCGGCTGGCCCTCCCCACGCTCATGCCAGGTATCATCGGTGCAGTCCTCGGCATTGTCATGCTTGCCGCTGGCGCATCGCTCTGCGGCTGGTGCGTCGCACGTTTCCTCAAGGCGCGGGGCACGCCGGTGCCGCTGAACCCGCCGACTCAACTGATCGTTTCCGGGCCCTACGCCTGGGTCCGAAACCCGATGCTCACGGGTGTCTTCACAGCCCTCCTCGGCCTGGGATTTCTGCTCCATTCCGTCGGCATCGCCTTGATCTGGACGCCGGCGTACGTGCTGGTGCATGTGGCGGAATTGAAGTGGGTCGAAGAGCCGGAGCTGGCCCGTCGGTTCGGGTCTGACTATGCCGAATACAGGGCGCGTGTCCCGATGTTCATACCCCGTCCATGGAGTTTCCGCGACCGATGACCCGCGGTCGAGTGTCAACATGAGCTTGGCGCTCGCCCCGCTGTCCTACGCTTGCCGGCGACGGTATACTACCGTCGACCGACGAAGTACTCACAACCGGGAACACGAACGTCATGGACACGAGCGTCGCGAAGCCTGCCAGAATCGGGATCATCGGCGCCAGCGGCACCTACGGCCAGGGAATCCTCGCCCGGGCCGAAGAGATCGGTGTGGAGGCGGTGGTGGTCACGCGGTCGCCGCACAAGTTCAAAGCGGTGAAACCGACGACCACGGTGGTCGAAGCGCAGCTGGATGAAGAGGAAAAATTGAAGCAGGCGTTCGCCGGCTGCGACGGGGTCATCTCGGCGCTGGGCGACGACAGGAAGCAGCGCCCCAAGACGCATTACTTGCCGCATGTCTGGAACGCCATGAAGGGTGCGGGCGTGACCAAGTATGTCGGCATGGGCTCGGGACCGATGATGATGCCGGGCGAGAAGCCCGGCGGGTTCCAGCGTGCCGTGCACATGTTGCTGAGCGTGTTGAAGTTGTTCGGTGTGGACATGCTGGAGCAGAACGAGTGGGAGCGCGACAGTCTCCTGTTGGGCGAGAACGGTGCGGACGGCATCACGTGGGTGCTGACCCGACCGGTGCGGCCGACCCAGACGCCCTTCGCCGGAGCCTACGTCCACAAGGACAAGCGCGGCCCGATGGATTGTTCGATCTACGACCACGGCGACTTCTGCCTGTACTGCGTGGCGTCGAGCGAGTGGGACAGGCTAGCGCCGCACGTCAGTTCCGGACCGCAGCCCCGGACGAAGTGAGGTCGGACATGTCGGGCAGACTAGCCGTAGAAGGGGTGCAGTGACGAGGCGAAGGCCAGGACGGTCAGGAGGCGAATCGATGAGGGGAGCACGACTGTGGGAGCTCTCGTTCCTCTGCGTCGTCGTAGTGATCCTCTCGTTCCCCGTCCAGGGCCGGGCACAGGGAAGCGTGGGGGGAGGTCCCGGGGAGAGGGGCCGAATCGAAGGGCGCTACAAGATCATCCCCATCCCGTATGTCAGCTACAATCGCTCGATTGGAGGGACGTTCGGCGCGTTGCCGCTCGTGATGTTCAACCCCGTGGCGCGCGATACGGTCTCACCGTCTTCCATCGCCGGGGCGCTTGCGATGTATTCCACGAACAAGACCTGGTTTGTGGTCGGTTTCGCGCGCGTCCATCTCGCGGAGGACAACTGGCGACTGACGGGTGCGGGTGGATTCGGGTCTGTCAACTTTCAGTTCTACTTGGACAACCCTATCAACATCTGGATACCGTACAACACGCGCGCCGGCTTCGCCTACGCGCAGTTAGAGCGCCGGATCGTCGGGCGACTGTACGGCGGAGCCAGCTACATCTACACACGATTTCGCAACACGACCGAGTTGGCTCCCGACACCACCGTCACGACGACGCTGAACGGGTTCGGGCTCTCGGCATCGATGGACCTGCGCTCCAACGTCTACTACCCCAGAACGGGATTCTTCACGAACGTCAAGTACTTCGGCTATCCTAAAGCGTTCGGTAACGATTTCGAGTCCAACACCGTCGATCTGGACTACAATCATTACTGGTCGGTCAGAGATCGAACGGATGTGGTCGCTGCCCGGGCGTTTGTGGGTCTGGGGCTCGGTGACCTCGCTTTCAACCAGCAATACGTCGTTGGACGGCGGAGCGACCTCCGAGGCTACACCCAGGGAGCGCACCGCGGCAACTACCTCGTCGCCGTCCAGGGCGAGTACCGCTGGAACTTCTGGAAACGGCTGGGCGCGGTTGGCTTCGCCGGTGTCGCAACGGTGTTTGAATCGATCAACGAAGCGGACGACGGAAGGTTGCTGCCGGGTGTCGGTGCCGGCATCCGGTTCACGGCGTTCACGGACAACCACATGAACGTCGGGTTCGATGCGGCTGTGGGCGACGGGGACTGGGGCATCTACTTCCGGATTGGAGAAGCCTTCTAGATCACACCTGCCACGGCCGCCGTCATGGCGGCGGCCGCAGGAACAGTACAAGCCTCTCGTCGCGCCGTCGGTAGGGATTGCCGACGCGCGAAAAACTGAGAGCGTGTAGGATTCTGATCATGGAGGTGTTGTTCGTGCGCGTCGTTGCGAACACGCCGGCTGTGCGCTCCCCCGACACAAGCTGTGCGCAGAGACTCTCGGCAATCCGCTTTCCCCGGTAAGCGGGGGCAACGAAGACCCAGCCGAGTTCAAGTTCGTAGTCAGCGTGGCTGACTCCCGCGTCCGCCTTCTCGAAGACGTCGCGCCGATACTCTTCGGTAGGCGCCTTCAGGGCGGCGATAGCCCCGAGCGCGTTGCGCGCCGTGTAGTGGAACGCGAGCCACTTCGCATCACGAATGCGGCTGGGCAACCCTTCATCCGAGCCCGCGAAGCCTTGGCGAACGAGCCGCTCGAACTCCTGGCGCTCCCGCTCGGTGCAGGCCATCGGTTCCTTGAGATACGCGCTGCCGGTCA
>JASFMO010000279.1:0-5106 GCA_050117535.1 Gemmatimonadales bacterium
CCGTCAGTCGCTGTGCCATCTTCAGCGCCCCGCTCTCGTCGGTGCCGGGAGCGATGACCACGAACTCGCCGAAGCGGATGCGACCGACGGCATCTGAGATCCGGCCGGTGTCCTTGAACACATGCGCCATCAAGTCGACCGCGACCCAAAGGCGCTGCTCCTCGGTCAGCGTGATATCCTCGCCATTGCTCAGGTCGGGCGCGAAAGCCACGCAGGCTAGAGCTCGCCCGTGCCGGTAAGCATCGGAACCCAGTTCCCGGGCCCGCCGCATCAGGCCGCGCAGATTATAAAGACCCGTCACGTTGTCGACCAAGCCTTCTTCACGCGTACGGTCGACCTCGAATTTGAGCGCCATGGTGGCCTGCAGCCTGAGAACCAGCTCTTCGGCGTCCACCGGAAGACTCAAAAAATCCCAGGCCCCCTCACGCAGGGCCTCCAACCGCTGCTGGCGTGTCCGTGGTCCGGCCGTGGTAATCAGGATCGGGACGCCGCGGCCGACGCGCGGGTCCCCCCGCAATGTGCGGCACACCACCAAGCCGGTCATGTCGGGGAAATTGGCGTCGATGACGATGAGGTCGGGCGTCGTCTCGCGCACCAGATCCAGCGTCTGCTGGCCCGTATAGGCTCTCAGGATGGCGTATCCGTGCGGAGCCAGAATGCTCTCGAGCGAGCGGATCGACCATTCCTGGTCATTGGCTATGAGGGCCAGCGGCGGGCGGGACGACGCCGACTCTGCCATATCCGTTATCCTTATACGTTTGCCTTCAGCATGCAGCGATCGGAGACCCAAGTTTCCTTTACCCGTTGATGCTCGGTAGTGTGGGCAAGTCTCATGCACAAGTCCTGACGCCTTTAAACCCCGTGCAGCGGGGTCTTTGAGATCATGAGTTCAGCTTGGCTCTCTCAGTTCATGCGGTACTCAGGCTACATGTGCGTTGCCCGCCCAACACAAAACTGAAATCCTTGCAACATTTGTTTGCGAGAGGATGCGGCTGTAGATGCGGTCCACTTCGTTCCCCGTCTGATCGCTGTAGTCCTCCCACTGGATCCACCGGGCCTACGCGCGGCGTCGAGCCGAGCTCGGACAAACTCGTTTTGGGTCTGAATCTTGTAGTCCAGTGACGTGAATCTCATCCCGAACGGGCCGCCGCGAGCGTGGGACTGAAGGCTAGTGGGTTTCGCCGGATGTTCGAGCCGCGGAGTCAAAGGAGGTCTTCTTGGTCAGCGGGGCCGGTGACAGGTTGTGCAGACTATGCCGAGAGATGGAGAGCGATGGTTCGGCGCCGTTGGGGTCCGCCAGCACAGCAGAATCAGGCCGCCCCGGGGGCAACGCTCGGCTCTGCGCGAGGTGCGGCGTCCCGTTGGCGGTTGATGAGCCGGACGACTTCTTGACGCGCATGCTGAAGAAGTTCGGCCTGCTGGACGAAGGTGGCACGGTCCTGGAGCGACGGGAGAGGGGCACCTGACCGTCGCTGCCAGGCGCACGGATGAGTAGACGCGGTATTCTGGCTGCAGCTCGAGGCCGAATACACGGTTCTTGATATCTCCCGGCTCTTGATCCCCGTCCTGCCTTCGCGGGAAATCTCCGGCCCGGGCTCCTCGCACGAGTGCCAACCTCGGCAAGGATTGCTATACTCTCCCAGAATAGCGCACGAACGGTTTCGCCGTCGACCGACCGTCGCCGCGAAGCCTTGGGTTACTGTGATTCGGCGCTCTTGACGCCAACAGGGACGAACCTTCACCGCCGATGCCGGACCGACCGCGATCATCGCCATCACCCTACTCGGGAAAGGTAGCCGCCGGGCTCTCGCGGCCGGCGAGTGACGACGTTCCCGGCCTGGCCGCGCCGCCCGCCATCGGGGGGCTCGACTGGCCCCGGGCGATGGCCGCGGTGCGCCGCTTCCGCTGGCTGGTCGCGGGGGTGACCGTCGTCGGGTTGGCCGCGGGGATCTTGGCCGCCAGCACGATCGAGTCGGAGTACTGGGCCGAGACGACCATCGCCGTCCAGGCGTCAGCGGCTGATGCCAACCCCGGATCGATCCGCGTTTCGGCGCTGCTCGAGTCTACTGAGTGGGGCCAGACGCTGGCCGACTACGGCGTCTTGGAAGAGGTGGCGAGCGACTCGGGTCTGGCCGAAAGCGGGCGCACCCCAACCGAACTCGCCGAGCGGTTCGTTGCGGAGGTTGACCGCGAGGCGGGCCGGGTCCGGCTGAGCTACCGAGCCGGTGACGCCGAACGGGCCGCCGGCTTCCTCAATGCGGTGGCCCAGCGCTTCGTCGAACTGGAGCTCGAGCTGAAGCGCGAGATGCAACGCGAAGTGGCGGCGAACCTGTCCGAGCGGATCCGCTTCGCGTCGGAGCACTTGGACCAAAGCGAAGCGGCGCTGACCGAGACGCGGCGAATCGTTCGCGAGTCGCCGTCGGAGCGAGCGGCGCAGGGAGCGCTGAGACGGGACGTCGAGCGCGATACCGCGGTCGCGAGCTTCTTCGATCGCCGGGTCGATCTCGAGCAGGTGACCCGCGACCGAGAGACGCTGGATGCCTTGCTCCAGAGCGCGGCCGATTCCGGCTTGCAAACTGCGGCCGTCGAGCTGATCGCGACGGCGCGCGAGGCGAGCGAGCTGCTGAGCGCCCTCGAGGACCTGTACGCGAAGCGGACGGAGTTGCGCGTTCTCCTTAGCCGCTACCGTGAGGCGCACCCGCGCGTGGCGCCGCTGCGCAGCGAGCTGGCGGTGTTGGAGGATCGGGAAGTTCCACGCCTGACATGGGTGCTGTTCCGCCTGTTGCGGACGCGGGAGAGCGATTTGTACGAGGAGTTGACCGCCGCGCCCGCCGAGCTCAGGGCGACGCCGCGCCGCGTCATCGAGGAGGCCCGCCTCGAGCGGCACATCGAGAACGTCGCGCGCTATTCCCAGGCGCTGAGCGACCGCCGCCAACGAGCGGAGACGGCCGCGGAGAGCGCCGAGCCCGCCTTGCGGGTCGTCGAACCGGCGGCCATCCCGGCCTGGCCCGCCAGCCGCACCCGCCAGATCAACCTGATCCTGCTCTCGTTGCTGGGCTGTCTGTGCATCGGCGCCGCCGGCGCCGTGGTGCTCGACCGCATCGACCCGCTGGTCCACGATCCCCTTCACGTCGGGCGCGAGCTGGGCGTCGCCGTCCTCGGCACGGTGCCGCGGCTGCCGCTGCGCAGTCGCGAACAGCGCAGTTTGGCGGTCGAGCAGATGGTGGACGCGTTCGGAATGATCCGCGAGAACTTGGCCTACCAGCACGGGAAGGACGGGTCCCTGCTGTTGGCGGTCAACAGCTTCGCGCCGCAGGACGGAAAGACGCTGGTCGTCTGTAACCTGGCCCTCGCCTTCGCGCACCTGGGCCGGCAGACCGTCGTCGTCGATGCCGCGGGGCGGCGCTCGACGCTTCACTCACGCCTGGACGGCAAGCGCGGGCCGGGACTGACGGACTACTTGGCCGGCCAAGCGTCTTGGGAAGAGATCCTGCAATTGACCCGATACGATTCGGTGGACCTGATCGCCCGCGGGAATCGGTCGGCGGCCGGGCTGAGACCGATTCCGTCGGCGTCGATGTCGGGGCTGCTGAGTTTGTTGAGTACGATCTACGACGTCGTGCTGATCGAAGGGCTACCGCTCTCGTATGGAGGCGGCGCGCTAGCGCTGGGGCGCCTGGCGGGAAACATGTTGCTGGTGCTGCGGGCGGACGCGACGGATCTGAACACGCTGGAAACCAAGCTCGACGTCATCGAGCCGATGCAGATCCGCGTCGTCGGTGCCGTGCTGAACCGCGCGCAGCCTCACTGAGCCGCGGCCGAGCGGCGCTGCCGGGGCTCGGGTTCTGCTGGGGTCTCGGCAGGGTCGTCGCCGGCCGGTGAACCACTGACCTTCGTGCTCGCGCTGACGGGTGCGGGCTTCCGCCGCGTGAACGCCTGCCGTACCAGCATCTCCCAGTTGTCGGCGAGGAGATCGGCGAGAGTCTTCTCGGTATTCGCCCGCGTCGAAATGTAGCACTGCTGGCAGGTGTTGATGGCGGTGAACTCGCGCAGCATGTCGCGCTGGGAATTGTACTTGGCCCACACCATCGCGCACGGGATCAAAGCGCCGTCCGGGTTGATGACCAGAAACCGCCGCCCGGCCTGGCAGCCGGGTATCCCTTCGCCGGTGAAGAACTTGAAGTACTTCCACATCACGCGCTCGGACGTGTAGACGGGGTAACCCGACTTCTTCATGTCGATCACGCGCTGGAAGGCCTCGCGCACCTCGGAGAACTGCTCGGAGCCCGGCAGGCCGTCCTCGTCGTTGATGCGCAGCGGTGTATAGACCGAGAAGTTGATCTTCGTGTTCCAGCGCTTCGCCAACTCGATCATCGCGGGCAACTCGCGGTAGTTCCAGGCCGTAATGCAGACGTTCAGCGATAGATCGTTGTTGCCCAGCGCGGTGATCTCGGGGATCACCCGGCTCATCTTGTCGAACAGCTTGGGGATACGACGGAACTCGCTGTGCCGCTCGTCGGGGAAGTCGAGCGAGATGGAAAACTGGTTGATTCCGGCCTCGCGCAGCTTCCAGTATTTGTCGGGTGTCAGCGCGGCGGCGTTGCTGACCAGCACCATCCACGGCAGGCCGCCTGGGTTCGCCATCGCGCGGGTGATGTCGTACACATCCCCACGGGCCAGCGGTTCACCGCCCGAGATGTGCGAGACGACCGGGCGCAACTCGCGGCAGATCTCCGCGTACTCCTCGGCGCCCAAGCGGTCTTCGCCTTTGACCGGCCCACCCCAGTTGCAGTGCCAGCAGTTGGCGGTGCAGTAGTGGGTGATTTCGAACGAGACGGAGAGCGGTCGCTGTTCGTATTTGTTGCGCAACCCGCGCAGCAACATCTTCAGCGCCATTCGACCGGTGACATTCATCGGAAGCCTCCGTTGCGAGCCTATTAACGGGCGTTGGCGCCCGGGTCTTTCACGTAGTCCGGCCGCTTCTTCCGCAGGCGCTTCCAGAGCATGGGGATGCCGCGTATCGCATACGTCGCGAAGATGATCGCCACAACTCCGATCAGCACCCAGGTGGGAATCGCGATCGCCGCCCCCAGCCAGGCCAGCAGG
>JASFMO010000280.1:0-5093 GCA_050117535.1 Gemmatimonadales bacterium
GGCGAGCCGCTGCGGTTGACAATGAACTTTCGTAGCGAGCCGGCGGTGGTGGAGTTCGCCAATGCGGTGAGCGAGACAGCGATCGAACAGACGGGAGAACAACTGGACGCGCATCAAGTCGGGGCACGGGTACGCTACACGAAACTGGAGCCCCATCGGCCTGTGACACCGGGCGGTAAGGTCGAGTGGATGCAGACGGATGAGGGCTTGAGTGCCGAGGATCGTCGCGCTGCGGAGGCCGAGCGGGTCGCGGCATGGATCCGGAAGTACGCGGATGCGGGGGGCGACCTGGGCGATGTGGCGATCCTGTTCAAGACGCGAACCGGGCTCGAGCGGTATGAGGACGCGCTGCGGCGCCATCGCGTGCGCTACTATCTAGCGGGGGATGCTGGCCTGACCGATCGTCAAGAGATCGCCGACATGCTGACGGTCCTACGGATGCTGGACAATCCGCGAGACGACTTGAGCGTCTTCGCGTATCTCCGCTCGCCGTTTGTCGGGCTACGCGACGAGGTGCTCGCCCGGATCAGGCTCGACGAGGAAGCTTGGGGCACGTCGTTGTTCGAGCAGGCGACCGCGTTTGCCGAGCGAGGCGAGCTGTGGTTTGCCGCGCCCGAGCGCCCCGAGATCGTGGCGACCGAACGAGCGGCTCTGCGGAGCGGGCTGGCGGTGATCGACGAGCTCTCACCACTTCGTTCGCGTTGGCCGCTGGACATGTTGCTGGCGCGCGCCCTCGACCGCACGGGCTACCGCGCGCACCTCGAGCTGATCGGCCAACCCCAACCGAAGCTGGCCAACATCGAGCGCTTCCTGCGGCTGTTGGAGGGCTACCGCCATCATACGGTCGGCACGTTCCTCGAGCTCTGGGCGCGGTGGGCGGCGAAAGATCTCGGCATCCCACAAGCGGCGCTCTTTAGCAAGGGCGACGACGTTGTCACGCTCTCTACCATCCATAGCGCGAAGGGTCTCGAGTGGCCGGTGGTCTTCCTGGTCGATACGCATGGGGAGGGCTCGCGCGGTCATGCGAACAAGTACTGGAGTGATCGCGAGCTGGGCCCCGTCCTCTGCCATGCCGAGCGAGAGCGCGGAGGCCGGGCCACGCTGTTGATGAATCGCGAGAAGCTCGAGGACGAGGCGGAAAGCGCCCGGGTGTTATACGTCGCGACTACCCGAGCGATGGACAAGTTGATCATTGCCGGACCGACCGGTCCTGTCGATAAGCTGAAAGGACACGCCGTGTGGCTGCTGGACGGGCTGGTCAGAGCGACGGTATCGGAGTCCGTGCCCAGCGTGACGTTGCCGCCGCCCGCGCCCGAGCCGCAGTTGGAGTGGCTGGCCGATGTGCTCGAGGCTCGTGAAGCTCCGACAACGGCGAAACCGATCGAACTGCGCCGGCTACGCAACGTCCGGTCCGCCACCGAACTGCTTACCTTCCGTCGAAATCGCGATGAGTGGGAGTTGAAGTATCGTTTCGGCATCGTGCCCCGGTGGTACTTCGCCCCCGAGGCCACCGGCGGCGACGAAATCCCGGCCTGGATGCGCGGGGTCATCGTCCATGGCGTATTGGAGCGCATCCAGGATGAGTCGGAGTTGGCCGAGCTGCTCGATGTGACGATCGGCGCCCTGGACGTGCCCGAGCTCGAGGAGCGGCTGGCGCCGGGAGCGGAGTATCGCGCGGCGCTGGAGGAGGAAATCGGTCGGGTCGTGAGAAGTGAGGAGTGGAAGGAGTACACCGCGGGGGAGCACTACCGAGAGTTGCCTTTCGTGCATCTGCTAAGTCCCTGCAAATGGCGCTCGGGCGCTTTCGACCTATTCCGGCCCGGCGACCCCAACCTGATCGTCGACTTCAAGACCCACGACGTCGGGCCTGACGGGATCGTGGACGTCGCGCGTGACTATCGTCTGCAAGCGTGGTTGTATCAGACTGCTAGCACAGCTCTTTCCTGCCCTTCTCGCATGACCCTCCACTTCACCAATCCCAACCAAACGGTCGACGTCACGTTGTAGTCGCCGGCGAGCACTCCGTGCGCGCCCGGTCCCTTCGGTGAAAGGGCTTGCAACCCTTGCGCAGTGACCGATGTCTCAGTGAGACGAGGTCGGGGCCACAGGTTCTAGCGATCGACTCACGAATTCATGAGATGAAAGGGGCAGGCGCAATCGGTACTCTCGGGGCTCGGGGACTTTTCTCCGTCGTCTTCCTGGTGCTTTTCCCGGCGTTGCCGCTGCAAGCGCAGAGTAGACTGACAAAGGCCCAGGCACGAGAGGACCTGCGTTACCTGTTCTCTGTGCTCGAGGAGACGCACCCCGATCCCTTCTCCGCTTTTGGCGGGAGGGTGAACTTCATGGCCAGAGCCGCTGCGCTGCTCGAGGCTGTGCCCGAGACTGGGATGACGGCGGCCGAGTTGTACGATATTGTGCGCCCGCTGTTCGGCGACTTGGGTGACGGCCATACCTACATCAACGCTCCACTCCGTACATCGTCGTCCGGTCCTGCACGCCGTCTGCCGGTCCGCTTCGGGATCGCGATGGACGCCGTCTTTGTAGAGAGCGCCTTCCCGCCTCACGACGAGTTGATCGGCTATCGGGTGCTGGGCGTGCAGGGCGTCCCGATCCAGCAGGCGGCCCAGTCGGCGGCCAATGTTTTTCCGGCGGAGAATCGGTTCGGCGCCATTCGGTGGCTCCTGCGCTTCTTGGGCTCGGATCGGGGCGCGCGCCGGGTCTTTCCTGAGGTTCGGGACAGCCTACGTCTAGATCTCGCCGGACCGGACGGCGAGCGGTTAGAGACCTACCTTCCGTTCTCGCTACGAGCGGGCGGCAGCCGTGCCGCCGGCTGGGTGTCGAGCTCTTGGGAGTTGATAGAGGATGGCCTCGGCCCGTTCCATTGGCAGATCCTCGGGGACGCGAATGTCGGTTATCTGCGGGTCAGCAGCATTCAGGGGCGCGAGGCGTTCGAAGAGTTGAAGGCGGTGGGCCGCAAGGATCTGTCAGAGCAACTGGCAAGCTACTACGAGCGCTTCGTGAGCGATTCGATGCCGGCCACACTGGACGAGGCGCTTGAAGGCGTTCCGTGCTTCACCCACGCCGTCCGTGACGTACTGACTTCTATGCGCGACATGGGAAGCGATCACCTCATCCTAGATTTGCGTGGGAACGGGGGCGGTTGGTCATCGCTCATCACGCCTTTCTTGATTCTAGCTTACGGCGATCGGTACCTCGGCTACGACTATCCCGTGCGATTCGCGACGCGCATCTCTCCCAGCTATCTGGAACTCAACGGGCTGACACTATCTCAGTTGAATGCCCAGCTGGGTTCCGACTTCGAGTTGGGTGAATTCCGGTTCGCGGAGGAGGAGAGCATCGCCAGTCGGATGAGCATCGACGAGTACGCGAATGAAGTTGTGCCGTACGCCTGTGGGCTAGCGGATTTGATACGGAGCCTGAAGGGCGCTCCGATCTACAGCCCCACGCTGTACGTGTTGGTCGATCCAGCGACCTTCAGTGCGGCCTATCACTTCGTGTATCGTGTCTGGCACCTGGGAGCGAAGGTCGTCGGCGTTCCCTCCTCGCAGGCCGGTAATGCCTTCGTAGACGTGACGCCGTTCGATCTCCCGAACTCGAAGCTGCGCGGATCGATCGCGCGGACCGCACAGACACTCTTTCCAGGAGCTGAAGGTCGCGTGATGATCCCGGACTTCCCGATGACGTGGCGGGAGTTTGCGGCGTACCGGTTCGACGAGCACGCTGAGGTGCGCTTCGGGCTGGATGTGATCAGACGCGGGCACTAGTCCCCACCCCCACTGGCGGGGACGGCTGGCGTTGGCCCTCGCTTGTGCTAGTTTCCAAGACGTCAGTCTCGCCCCCTGCCCGGCATAGTGCCAAGCTTCCTGACAGGAGCAGCGATCTGTGAGTCGTGATCGGCCTGGGGTGAGGTGTGAGTAAGAGCGAGATCATGAAGCCATGGACGGTATGAAGGGACTGATCGATAAACTGCGACACCGGTCCGTCTGGCAGGTGCTGGGAGTCTACGTGTTCGGATCGTGGATCGCGCTCCAGGTCGTGGACGTGCTGGGCAACAACTTCGATCTTCCGGCCTGGTTCCCGCGTTTCACCTTGGCACTGCTGGTGATTGGCCTGCCCGTTGTTTTGGTAACGGCGCTGGTGCAGAAGCGTCTGAGCCGCCAGGTGGTCGTCGAGGGTTCTGAGGTGTCACACGCTAGAGCGGTCGGCACCGGACAGCTATTCACCTGGCGGAACGCGATGCTGGGTGGTGCCGTCGCCTTTGCTGTCTGGGGCGTGGTGGCCACAAGCTGGATGCTGTTTGGACCGGGTTCGGATGGCGGCCGAGTCACCGCGTTTTCGCAGGACGTCCGCTCTGTGGCGGTGCTCCCCTTCGTCAGCATACAGACCGACGAGCAGAGCCGTGCGTTTAGCAGCGGCATCCACGATGACTTGTTAACTCAGCTTTCCAAGATCGAGAGCTTGACGGTCATCTCCCGCACGTCGGTGATGAAGTACCGGGACACACAACTAAGCATCCCCGAGATCGCCGCCGAACTGGGCGTCGCCACGGTGGTCGAGGGGGGGATCCAGCGAGCGGGCAATTGGGTGCGGGTCAATGTGCAGTTGATCGACGCCCGCACGGATCGCCATCTGTGGGCGGAGACGTACGACTCTGAGCTCACCACGGCCAACATCTTCTCGATCCAGAGCGACATCGCCCACCAAATCGCTGCGGCGCTTCGGGCGACCCTGACGCCGGAGGTCGAGGTGCGCCTGGCCGCTCGTCCAACCGAGAGCCTTCAGGCCTACGACCTCTATACTCGCGGTCGATACCTGCACCACCGACCGCGGGGTGGTACACAAGAGGGGCTAGAGGAGGCGGCGCGACTGTTTCGGCAAGCGATCGATGCCGATCCGGGCTTCGCCGCGGCCTACGCCGGACTGGCCGACATCTACCTCGATCTGTGGAGCAACGGCTATCGGCCGGCGGAGCAGGCCTTGCCCGAAGCGCGGGCCGCGGCGGAGAAGGCTCTGGCTCTGGACGAAACGCTGGCGGATGCACATACCTCATTGGCGGACGTGTTCGAGTCAGA
>JASFMO010000281.1:0-5074 GCA_050117535.1 Gemmatimonadales bacterium
TGAGGCCAGCGATCGAAACGATTGCGACCGTGAAGCTCCTGGCCGGCATCGTGCTCTACCCCATCGGCTACTTTGGGTGGATCGCGCTGACGGTCGGGCTGGGTGGCGCGTTGGCTGGAATTGTGGCGGCGTTAGTCCTGCCGCTTCTAGGGTACACCGCTTTGCTTTGGCAGCATCGCCGAAGGAAAGTATCGGAGGATGTCAGGCTCTTCCTGCAGGTCGTTCGCCATCCCATGATGCGGGACTTCCTGTCGGAGCGGCGAGCGGCGCTGGCGGCCGAGCTCGAGGCGTTGGATGCGCAATGGTCATCGATTCGGGCCGGGGCGTATCGCGATGAGTCAAATGGATAAGGTGACGATGAGTGAGTCGAAGAACTCCGAGAAGCGCACGCGCGAATGGCTTCGCGTGCTGGGGCTCGATCGGCGTGAGCTTCGCAGTTGGGCGCTATACGATTGGGCGAATTCGGCGTTTGCCACTACCATCATGGGAGCGGTGCTGCCGGTCTACTATGCCAGCGTGGCCGCGGCCGACCTGCCGGGGAATGTGGCGACGGGCTACTGGGGTTACACGACGGCCATCGCGATGACGATCATCGCCGTCGCCTCGCCGGTGCTCGGAGCGGCCGCTGACTATATGGGGGCGAAGAAGCGTTTCTTGGCCGTCTTCGTGTTGCTGGGTGTGACCGCCACAGCCTGCCTGTACCTGGTGACGCAAGGGCAGTGGCTTCTGGCATCGATCCTCTTCATCGCCGGTAACATCGGCTTTGCGGGCGCCAACGTATTCTACGATTCGCTTCTTCCCCACATCGCATCGGAGGAAGAGGTCGATCGCGTTTCGACCGCGGGATACGCGCTCGGCTATGTCGGCGGGGGCATGTTGTTGGCCATCAACTTGGCGATGGTGCTGAAGCCGGAACTGTTCGGTTTCGCCGATGCCGGAATCGCGACGCGCGCGGTCTTCGTGAGCGTCGCGGTTTGGTGGGCGGGGTTCTCGATCCCGTTGCTGCGAAATGTTCGGGAGCCGCCACGCCGTTTGGAGACCGAGGAGTCCGCTCGCGTCAATCCACTTCGCGCCGGCTTCCATCGTCTGCGCGAGACCCTGAGCGAGATCCGGAAGCACAGGCAACTGTTGATCTTTCTCGTCGCCTTCTGGTTCTACACGGATGGGATCGGGACCATCATCAAGATGGCAACGGTCTACGGCACCGAAATTGGGTTGAGCCCGAACACCCTGATGGGAGGATTCCTGGTGGTCCAGTTTGTCGGGATCCCGTTCACCTTCGCGTTCGGCGCGCTCGCGGGTCGTATCGGCGCCCGCAACGGGATCTACATCGCGTTGTCGGTCTATGCGCTAATCTCCGTTTTCGCCTACTTCATGAACACGGCGTGGCACTTCTTCGTGCTCGCGGTCGCGGTGGCGACGGTACAGGGCGGCTCGCAGGCGCTCAGCCGCTCGCTTTTCACGACGCTGATACCGAGAGGGAAGTCGTCGGAGTTCTTCGGGTTCTTCAGCGTGTTCGCGAAGTTCGCCGGCATCTTCGGCCCCTTCCTCATGGCCCAAATCGCGCTGATATCAGGCTCCGGGCGCTACGGGATACTCGCGCTCGTGATCTTCTTCGTGGTCGGCATTCTCGTGCTCTCTCGCGTTGACCTGGAGGAGGGGCGACGAGCCGCCCTCGAGGAAGATGCCGCTCTACACACAATCGCCGCCGGGGGCACCGAATGAACCTCCCGGCCAAACGCGCCGCGGCCCGCACGCACGGCTTCACCGAATCGGTCATCCGGGAAATGACGCGGGTCGCGAACCAGAGCGGAGCCATCAATCTGGCGCAAGGCTTCCCGGATTTCGCTGCCCCGGCGATACTCAAACGGGCGGCGGTCGAGGCGATCCGGTCCGACATCAATCAGTACGCCATCACCTGGGGCGCGCCACGTCTTCGGCGAGCGCTGGCGACGAAGTACGATCGCTTCTACGGCCTGGAACTGGACCCAGAGCGCGAAATTACGGTCACATGCGGCGCGACGGAGGCGATGGCCGCCTCCATGCTGGCGCTGGTCGATCCGGGCGAAGAGATCGTCATCTTCGAGCCGTTCTACGAGAACTACGGCCCCGATGCCATCCTTTGCGGGGCCAGGCCGGTCTTCGTGCCGACCCGTGACGACGGGAGCCTCGACCTGGAGGCGACGTCCGCGGCCTTCAGCGACCGGACGCGCGGTGTCATCCTCAACACACCCAACAATCCCACCGGGCACGTATTCACGAGCGAAGAATTGAGAGCGCTTGCCGCGCTCTGCATCGAACACGATGCGCTCGCCTTCACCGACGAGATCTACGAGCATATCACGTATGGGCCTCGGCACGTGCCGCTGGCTACGCTGACCGACATGCGGCCTCGTGCCGTAACCGTCAGTGGGTTATCGAAGACGTTCAGCGTGACCGGCTGGCGCGTCGGGACGATCGTGGCCCCGGCCGACCTCACGGACGCGATCCGCAAAACGCACGACTTCCTGACCGTCGGGGCGCCGGCGCCGCTTCAGGAGGCGTGCGCCGTGGGGATCGAAGAACTGGGCGCGGACTACTACGACGATCTGGCGGCCCGGTACGAAGAGCGGCGGGACGTGCTTTACGATGGACTGATGAGAGCGGGTTTCGACTGTCGACGCCCGGATGGCTCGTATTACCTGTTGGCCGACTTCTCTCGCATCAGCGACATGCCGGACGTCGAGTTCGCGGTGTGGCTCGCTCGCGAAATAGGGGTCGCAAGCGTCCCCGGTTCGAGCTTCTATCGCGAGGCGAACAGGGGAAGAACGCAAGTGCGCTTCGCATTCTGCAAGACGATCGAGACTCTCCAAGACGCCGTGCGTCGCCTGGCGAAGCTGGCCTAATAGCAGGAACGCACCCACCCGGGCATGAGAAATTGTTGCGGTTGTGCCCTGGCCGGAGCGCTTGCATGACGCTTGCAACCCCGGCGATAAGAAGCCGCGCGTCGAACCCGGGAGCTATCCTGGGTGTAGGTGCGTTTAGGACGTAAGGTTCGCTTTTGTGCAAGGCAGGTATGGGAGTTCGGTCATGATACTGCCAAACACGAGGGCTTCAATCGGGCCTGGCGACATCGAGACCTTGCTGCAGCGGCTGTCACGCCACACGGGGCAAGCGCGACGACGCTGGGAGGGTCGGTTCGCGACGCAGGGACTCGACTACATCCTGGACCACCCCGAAACTTTCGCGGCTGTTTGGGGGGCACGGCGCCTGGGCGCCCTCTCGCCGAAGTTGACCTTCTATGTCATCGTGAGACACACCTTGCTCGAAAGCGGTGTAACGGATGCGAGGATCGCCGACTACATCGCCGCGCTGCTCATCGAGTTCGCCAGCCATGGGCGCGCCTATCGAATCGCCGAGCACGATGACAAGAGCTATATCTACCTCGTCGACCTGGTCGCCGACCTCGAATCGGAGTGCTCTGACCGCAGGCAATTCCTCCTGCGTGCTCACATCGGCAATTATGCCTTGTGGCTGTCTGGCCTGTTTCCCGACTTTGTGATAGCGCGCGTGCACAGGAGGGCGGCACCGGGGCTGGACTACTACGAGAGCGTTGGTTCGTCTGGCTACCTAACAGCCAGCGAATTCGAGCTCGCGAACCGCTACGATCTGCGGGACGTCTTTCGTCAGGTCGCCTCGAGTTTTGGCGGGGTCCGGCGTGCCCTGAACCGGATCTCGGACCGCCACTTCTTCCCCGTTCCATCGTCGCAGGTCGACCGCCTGCTGCGCCAGGTCATCGACGGGACCGTGACCGACTGAGCCGCTCTTCCGCCTGGCGCGGCGACTGTTCGGAGGTAGGGTCGGCCCCGGCTCGGGACCTTGTTCGTGTCAATAGCGACAATTAGGTTTGAGCCACTCCACTCGTAACGCGCAACGCCTCAGAGCAACCGCCCAGGGAGGATGAGGTGGCGGAAGACAAGCAGGTTACGCTGGTCAGCAAGATGAGCGCCCATAACACCGCTCAGCTCAAGGAGTTCTTCGAGGGTTCGGAGATCGGTGGCGATTGGCAGCTTATCTACGCGGCGAGCTACAACGGCTGCATTATCTCGTTGCCCGCCAAGGGGGGCGGCCAGATGCGGCTGCGGGTCATCGCGCGCTATCGCGACGAATACCCCTACCTCGAACTCCGCACGGAACGGATGGGCTCCGTCAGCGAAGAAGAGTAGAACGCCGTACCAACGCCAAACGCTGTCTTCCGTCGATGAATCGAACCGAATGGATCGCCACGTGGCTGGTCGTCTGCCTGGCCGCCAGCCTCTCTGGCTGCTCGCCAGCGGTTCGCGAGGTCGTCCTCACATCGACAACGTCGGCCGAAGACACCGGCTTGTTCGAGATCTTGCTGCCAGCGTTCCGTGAAGCCTATCCGGAATATCGGGTCCGTGTCGTAGCCGTCGGGTCGGGTGAGGCCTTGCGGCTCGCCGCCCGGGGTGATGCCGACGTCGTGCTCGCTCATTCGCCACAGGCCGAAGAGGAGTTCATGGCCGCGGGTCACGGCGAATCGCGGCGTCGGGTCATGATCAACGATTTTGTGATCGTCGGGCCGGAGGATGGGCCAGCCTCGGGCTGCGGCAGGTTGGACGCGGCCGCCGCGATGGCCTGCATCATGGACAGTGGAGGCCCGTTCATCTCCCGTGGTGACGACTCGGGGACGCATGCGCGTGAACGTCGGCTATGGTCTGCCAATGGGAGGCAGCCCGGTGGCGAGCGATATCTGGAGGCGGGACAGGGGATGGCGGCTGTTCTGCTGATGGCGAGCGAGCGAGAGGCCTATACGCTTTCCGACCGCGGTTCGTTCTTGAGTCTGCGCGATCGTCTGCAACTGGTTGTCCAGGTCGAGGGTGACTCGATGCTGGTCAACCAGTA
This sequence comes from Gemmatimonadales bacterium, assembly GCA_050117535.1. Lineage (GTDB taxonomy): Bacteria > Gemmatimonadota > Gemmatimonadetes > Palauibacterales > KS3-K002 > JASFMO01. The sequence goes on from JASFMO010000281.1 coordinate 4,903, forward strand.
TTCCGTCATCGTGGTTCAGAACGCTGCCAACCCGGCGGGCGCCCGGGCGTTTGCCGAGTGGATCACCTCGGAGGCGGGGCAGTCGCTGATTGGGGAGTTCGGCCGAGAGCGATTCGGGCGTCCTCTCTTCACGCCCAACGCTCAAAGTCCCTAGCGTCATTCCCTGGTTACC
>JASFMO010000282.1:0-5057 GCA_050117535.1 Gemmatimonadales bacterium
GAACGGGCTCGCGCGCCCCTCCGCGACCTGAATCGAACGTCGATCATGGAACGCTGGGTCATCGTCACACTGGTCACCGCCGGCTACCTCGGGCTCTCTCTGATGATCGGCTGGTTCTCCGGCCGCCGGGCCAGCGACACCGTCACGGGCTACGTGGCCGGGGATCGCGGCTTCGGTCTGCTGGTGATGTATTTCATCATGGGCGCCATGATCTTCAGCGCCTTCGCCTTCCTCGGCACGCCGGGCTGGGCGTACAGCCGCGGCGGAGCGGCGTTCTACGTCCTCTCGTACGGGGTGCTCGGGTTCGCCCCCTGGTACGTCCTCGGGCCCCGCATCGCGCGCGTGGGCCGTGCCTACGGCCACGTGACGCAGGCGGAACTGCTGTCCCATCGCTTCCAGAGCACGCCGCTGTCGGTCCTGATCGCGATCGTCTCGGTCGTGGCGTTCATCCCCTACATCGCCCTCCAGATGAAGGGCGCCGGGATCGTCTTCAACGCTGTGACGGATGGCCACGTACCGATCTGGGTGGGAGCGGCGGCGGCCTACGGCGTGGTGCTGCTCTACGTCCTCAAGAGCGGCGTGATGGGTGTCGGTTGGACGAACACCTTTCAGGGGATGTTCATGCTCGTCATCGCCTGGGTGCTCGGGCTCTGGCTGCCGCAACACCTGTACGGCGGTATCGGGCCCATGTTCGAGCGCATCGCCGACCTTCGGCCAGAGTTGCTGACGGTCCCGGGCCTGAACGAAAGCGGCCAACCCTGGAGCTGGGGCGCCTATTCCTCGGCCGTGCTGGTGAGCGCCATTGGCTTCACGATGTGGCCGCACCTGTTCATGAAAGCGTTCGCCGCCAAGGACGACCGAACGTTGAAGCTGACGGCTGTCCTCTACCCGACGTTCCAGTTGTTTCTGCTGCCCCTCTATTTCATCGCCTTCGCCGGCGTCTTGTTTGCCGTCAAGCCTCCCGCGGCCGACTTCATCCTGCCGCACATGATCCTCAACACCGACGTGGCCCCGATCGTCGTTGGCCTCTTTTGCGCCGGCGCCCTGGCGGCCAGCATGTCCACCGGCGACGCGATGCTCCATGCCTCGGCCTCGATCTACGTGCAGGACATGCACCGCAAGGTGTTCGACCGCGAGATGGACGATCACGGCCGCCGTCGGCTGATCCGCGTCGTCGCCGTCATCGTCGGCGTCATCGCCTACTACATCGCCGTCAACACCGAGATGTCGCTGGTGGCGCTCTTGCTCGCCGCCTATGGCGCCGTGGTCCAGTTCGCGCCTATCACCGTCGCGGCCTTCTTCTGGAAGCGCGCGACGCCGGTCGGCGCGCTGACGGGGCTCGTGGTTGGCTCGCTCATCACTCTCCTGCTGCGGCAATTCCCCGGTCTGCGACCCCTCGGGATACACGAGGGGATCTGCGGGCTGGTCGTGAATTGTGCCCTGTTGGTGATCGTCAGTCTGGCCACGCGGCCGATGCGCGAGGATCACGTCACCTCGTTCATCGACGTCAGCCAGCAGGCAGAACAGCCCTAAGTCAGACAGCCGCCTTCCGAGCGGCGCGCTTTGGCGTCCCGGCACCGCGGCCGGGTGGCTTGAATATTGTTTGCCTGCTAAGTATAATATAGTGACCTTGGCCTTCGCCGGAAAAGATCTGACCGCCATATCTTATTGCAGAACAAATGTTTGAGCGCTACCGACCGTCTCTTCGGTCGTCACCCAAATAACTTCGTGTGAGAAATATGACACGCACTGGCGATCGCCCCCTCTCGGCCCAACCCGCCGCCTCAAGTTCCCAGGTCGGATGCGACCAGGTACTCCTCGCGCTCCGGCGCATCATGCGGGCGATGGATTCCCACTCGCGCTATCTCGCCCAACATCACGGTCTCACCGGTCCGCAAGCCCTGGTCTTACGCGAACTGGTGCGCCTAGGCGACATCCCGGCTGGTCAACTCGCGCAGACCGTCAGCCTCAGTCAGGCGACGCTCACCGGGATCCTCGATCGGCTGACCAGGAAGGGCCTGGTAGAGCGACGACGCGATGCGCAAGACAAACGGCGCGTACTGGTTCGCATCACCGAGGCCGGCCTGCGACTGCTGCAAGTGCCTCCACCGCTGTTTCAGGAGTCGTTTCTGCTGCAATACAGCTCGCTGCAGGATTGGGAGCAGGCGCTCATCCTCTCATCGCTGCAGCGGGTGGTGGCTATGATGGATACCGCCGGCGCCGCCCAAGTGCGTGCCGAAATAACGAAGGCATAGGAAGGCGAGTCACTCATGTGCGGGCTCTGCGGCGTGATCCGTTTCGATGGGGCGGTTGCCTCGAGCACTCTGATCGGTGCCATGACCGAAGCGATGTGGTCACGCGGTCCGGACGCTGGCGGTTCCTACTGCCAAAACGGGGCGGGGTTCGGGCATCGTAGACTGAAGATCATCGACGTCAGCGAGCGCGCCCGACAGCCGATGCTCGACAGCGATTTGGGAATCGCCATCGTCTACAACGGCGCGGTATACAACTACCCCGAGCTGAGAGCGCGCCTCGAGGCCAAGGGCTACAGATTCTTCTCATCCGGCGACACGGAGGTCGTGCTCAAGGCCTATCACGCTTGGGGCGAGCACTGCGTGCAGCACCTGAACGGGATGTTCGCGTTTGCCGTCTGGGAGATCGAATCCGGCCGCGTCTTCCTTGCCCGCGACCGTCTCGGCATCAAGCCGCTCTACTATGCCGAGACCAACCACGGTCTGCTCTTCGCTTCGTCACTCCCGGCCTTGCTGCGCGCCGGCGGCATCGACACGGACATCGATCCCGTGGCGCTGCATCACTACATGACCTTCCACTCCGTGGTCCCGCCCCCGCGCACGATACTCGCCGGTGTGCGAAAACTCCCTCCCGCGACGACGCTGACGATCGAGCCGAGCGGAACGCAGAAACTGGAGCGCTATTGGCAGCTCAGCTTCGAGCGTGACGCCGAGGAGGCTACGTACGGCTTCGAGGACTGGAGCCGCCTGTTAGTCGAACGTCTTCAGCTGTCGGTTCAACGGCGCCTCCTGGCTGACGTGCCCGTCGGCGTACTGCTGTCGGGCGGACTCGATTCGAGCCTCGTGGTCGGACTGCTTTGTCAGGCCGGGCAAAGCGGGCTCAACACGTTCTCTATCGGGTTCGAGGGCGTCGGCGAAGAGGAAGGCAACGAGTTTCGCTATTCTGACATCGTCGCTGAGACTTTCGAAACGCACCATCACAAGATCCAGGTCGATTCGTCACGTGTGCTGCCGGCACTCGACGCCTGTGTGGAGGCGATGAGCGAGCCGATGGTGAGCCATGACTGCATAGGCTTCTATCTCCTGAGTGAAGAAGTGTCGCGTCATGTCAAGGTGGTGCAGAGCGGCCAGGGCGCCGACGAAGTGTTGGCCGGATACTACTGGTACCCACCGCTGTTGGACTCCGAGCACCCAGTCGATGACTATGCCAAGGTCTTCTTCGATCGATCTCATGAGGAGTACGGCCGGGCGGTGAGCCCACGGTTCACGAACGGAAATGAGAGTCGCGCCTTCGTTGAACGGCACTTCGAGACGGCGCCGGCGAGCCGGCCCATCGACAAGGCACTTCACCTCGACACGACCGTCATGCTGGTCGATGATCCCGTCAAGCGCGTAGACAACATGACTATGGCCTGGGGCCTAGAGGCTCGAGTCCCCTTCCTCGATCACGAGTTGGTCGAGTTGGCCGCGCGAATACCCGCAGAGCTGAAAGTCCGGAACGGTGGAAAATACATCCTGAAGGAAATCGCTCGCTCGATCATACCAACCGAGGTTATCGATCGGCCGAAGGGGTATTTCCCCGTTCCTGCCTTGAAGTACCTCCGCGGTGATTATCTGGACCACGTTCGCCGAATACTCGAGGCTCCAGCAGCACGCCAGCGGGAGCTGTTTAGAAAGGACTACGTTGATCAGCTACTCCGCGATCCCGAGTCAAACCTGACGCCGCTCAGGGGCTCTAAGCTCTGGCAGCTCGCGCTCCTCGAATACTGGTTGCAAACGCACAACGTATGATCTTGAGGTGATTCTAGATGTCCTACAGGCGCAAGCTCACACACCGGCTCGGTCGTACCAGCAGTCCTTCCCTACGCAACTGGCAGAAACCGGCGGGACCGGCCGCCGACGTCATGCGCTCGAACGTCGCGGTGGACATGGGGTGGGGCCGAGTCATCTTCGGGCAGACCTTCGACTCCATCGAAGAACTCGCGGAGACTCTCCGCGGGGAGCGAGAGGGCCAGCGAGACATCGCACTGTACCTCCGCGACCCGCACGTCATACTGTCTCTCGCGCCCGCCGAGCTATTTCTCGATCCGTCCCACACGTACCGTCTCTGGTCCTATGCTTATCGGCCCGCACCCCCACGCGAGACTGGCTTCTTCATCCGACGCCTGAAGACCGCTGGCGACGCTGAAGACGTCAACCGTATCTACGCCGCCCGTCAGATGGTCACCGGCGACCCCACGTTCATGATCAACGAGTACGCGACCCGACTGCGAACGTACCTCGTCGCTGAGACGGAGGCGGAGGGTATCATTGGCACCGTTACCGGCGTCGACCATGTGGAAGCGTTCTCCGACCCGGAGAACGGCAGCAGCCTCTGGTGTTTGGCCGTGGACCCGCAGGCCGCCGTGCCCGGGGTCGGCGAGGCGTTGGTTCGGCAGCTCGTGGAGCACTACTTCGCTCGCGGTCGCGATTACGTGGATCTGTCTGTGCTGCATGATAACCAGCAGGCCATCGACCTCTACGAGAAACTCGGCTTTCAGCGGGTTCCCGTCTTCTGTGTCAAACACAAGAACCCCATCAATGAGAATCTCTTCGTAGCGCCGCAACCGGATGCGAAATTGAACCCCTACGCTCGCATCATCATCGACGAGGCGCGGCGGCGCGGTATCAAGGTAGAGGTGCTAGATGAGGAATTGGCCTACTTCCGACTCAGCATGGGCGGTCGTTCCATCGTCTGCCGCGAGTCGCTGACCGAGCTGACATCGGCTATCGCTTTCAGCCGATGCGATGACAAGCGCCTGACCC
>JASFMO010000283.1:0-5038 GCA_050117535.1 Gemmatimonadales bacterium
TCCGGACCACTAGCCCTTCCTCCGCCCTGTACGTGCAGGCGCTGACCAACCTCGATCGCGGCCCCTCTCCGATCTCTACCACACAGAGTCGGCACGCCCCGTACGGGGTCAGTCCTTCCATATGACAGAGAGTCGGCACCGGGAAGCCGAAGAACCGCGCAGCCTCGAGGAGCGTGGAACCCTCCTCGACTTGAACGATCAGACCGTTGATCTTCAGCGTGATCATCACGCCTCTCCTACTTCGCCGAATGCGTCCGCTCGCCCGGCGCGAGTGAACTCGAGGTCGCATCTGAGGCAGCGTCGTGCCTCCCTGGCTGCCTCGTCGGCGGTCAACGTCGCCTCGACCTCGGCGAAATTGCGGACGCGCTCGGCCGGCGACAGCACGGCGAGCTCCACCCTCCGGGATCCGCTCTCTTCTTCCTCGCCTTGAACGATCGGTTCCATATACACGCTCGGTTTTCGCAGCGGTTCGGGCCGGAGCAGTTCGCTGCCGCTCAGATAGCGACCGATGACCTCGGCGGCGCGCCGCCCCGCGGCGATGGCATCGATGACCGTGTTCGGTCCCGTCACCAGGTCACCGCCCGCGAACACTCCAGGGTGTTCTGTGGCCAGCGTCCGCGCGTCGACGGCGATGACGCCACCGCGCATCCCGAGTCTCGTCTCTTCCTGCCTACCCATTTCCGACGATTCCTCGCCGATGGCGACGATGAGCGTGTCGAGTGCCACGGTAGTTTCGGAGCCGGGCTTGGCTATGGGCCGGCGTCGTCCGCTGGCGTCGGGTTCGCCCAACTCGTTCTTGGTCAATTCGGCCGCAACCAACCGACCGCCCTCGGCGTGCAGCGCCGTAGGCACCGTCAACTCCTCCAGCCTTACGCCCTCATCGAGCGCCGCCTCGATTTCTTCCGCGTAGGCCGGCATCTCGCGTCTCGTCCGGCGATAGAAGATCGTGACCTCCGATACTCCCGTCTGACGCACAGCAACGCGTGCGGCGTCAACCGCCGAGTTCCCACCACCGACAACCCCAACCTTCCCGCTGCCGAGAGACTCGTTCCGCAGATTCCAAGCTTTGAGAAATTCGATGGACGGATAGACCCCGGCCGACGCTTCGCCGTCGATCCCCATTCGCCGGCTCCTGTGAGCTCCAACCGCCAGGAAGACCGCTTCGTAGCCATCGGCGAGCAAACCCTGGACGGTGAAATCACGGCCGAGAGCGGTTCCGCAGCGCAGCGTGATGTTCTCATCGATCAGCGCTTCTATCTCCTGTTGTAGCACGTCGCGTGGGAGTCGAAACGCAGGTATTCCCGATACGAGCATCCCGCCCGCACGGTCCTCGGCCTCGAAGACCGTCGTCCGATAGCCTCTCAGGGACAGGCAGTGGGCGGCCGTGAGGCCGGCCGGCCCAGCCCCGACCACCGCCACCCGCTTCGCGGCGGCGACCGGATCGGCATGCCGCTCGGGCTCGAAGACGCTGGGATCGACCCGGTCGGTCACGAAACGTTTGAGGGCACGCAGAGCCAGCGGTTCTTGACCGGTCACGCCCAGCAGGCACCGCTGCTCGCACTTGTGGTCACACACGCGCGCGCACACCGAAGGAAACGGATTCCGAGCGCGGATCACACGGTAGGCGTCGTCGTATTCCCCTCTGGCGATGAGCGCCGCGTAACGCCACGCTTCCGTCCCAACGGGACACGCGGCCTGGCAGGCCGCCCCTGTAAGGCCCTTGCAGACGAACGCATCACACCGCCTGTCGACGATGTGCCGCTCGTACTCGTCTCGGAAATAGCGCAGTGTGCTGAGTACGGGGTTGGCCGCCGACTGCCCCAGACCGCACATGCTCGTCTCAGCCACTGTTTGGCCTAGCTCCTCGAGAAGCTGCAGATGCCCCAGGGTACCTCGACCTTCGGTGATGTCGTCCAAGGTTTCCCACATCCGTTGGGTACCCTTCCGGCACGTGAAGCACTTTCCGCACGACTCGTCCTTCAGGAAGCTCATGAAATACTTGGCGACATCGACCATGCAGGTGTCCTCGTCCATGACGATCATGCCGCCCGAGCCCATGATCGCACCCGCCTGCGTCAAGCTGTCGTAGTCGATCGGGAGGTCGAAGCGCGCGTGAGGTATGCAACCGCCAGAGGGCCCACCGATTTGAACCGCCTTGATCCGTCCCCCGTCCAGCGGACCTCCACCGATGTCGTAAACGATCTCCCTGATCGAGGTACCCATAGGTACCTCGACCAGGCCCGTATTCTTGATCTTCCCGACGAGCGAGAAGACCTTGGTGCCGGTGCTGGTCGGCGTTCCCACGCGCGCGTACTCGTCCGCTCCTTTCGCGATGATGATCGGCACGTTCGCCCAGGTCTCGACGTTGTTGATGCACGTCGGTCTACCGCCGATACCTCTCTCGGTTGGGAAGGGTGGTCGTTGCTTGGGTTCGCCGATCGTGCCCTCTATGCTGCGAATCAGAGCGGTCTCCTCGCCGCAAACGAACGCGCCAGCGCTCTTGACGATGCTGATGTCGAAGTCGAATCCCGACCCGAGGATGTTCTTGCCCAGCAGCCCGTATTCACGGGCCAGCCTCAGAGCGATCAGCAGGTGTTTGACCGCGAGAGGATACTCGTGTCGCACGAAGACAAAACCTTCGCCGGCACCGATCGCCAGCGCGCCAATCGCCATGCCTTCGATGACGCTGTGCGGGTTGCCTTCGAGAATGCTGCGATCCATGTAGGCACCAGGATCGCCTTCGTCGGCATTGCATACGACATATTTTTCTCCACTGTCCTGGCGCCGTGCCATCTCCCATTTCTCGGCCGTGGGGAACCCGGCTCCGCCGCGGCCTCTGAGACCGGCGCGGCGGATCTCATCGATTATCCGCTCGGGCGTGTACTCGACCAGCACAGTAACGAGCGACTCGTATCCGCCCTGCGCCAGATAATCGAACAAACGGATCGGATCGAGACGTTGGTTCCTCGCCAACAAGGTGCGCTGTTGGCGGGCGAAGAACGGTATGTCGTCGGTATGGTAGCAGCGGCGGCCCGTCGTCGGGTCGCCATACAGGAGATCCTCGACGTAGGCACCCGAGAGCACCGCCTCGAGTATCCTCGGCACATCCCTAGTACTGACCTTGGGATAGAAGGCACCTTGAGGTTCGGTGACCACGAACGGCCCCATCTCACAGAACCCGTGACAGCCCGTGATGCGCAGCGAGACAGCGTCGACGAGATCGTCCTCGATCAAGTGCCTCTTGATGACTCGCTGAATCGGATTGGCGCCACAAGCCTGACAGGCCGTACCGGCACACACCGTCAGGCGTGGCACGCGACCATCCAATTTGTCGCGTATTCGACGCCGCAGGGTCTCGAGTTCGCCGGTGGTGCGGATCTTTGGCATCAGAGAGGTCGTCCGTTTCTTTGCGCGTCGTTTCGTTTCGCCGCCCGTCGCGGCAGCACCGGATCACGGCTCATCGCTAGGTACCGAGATCGAGCATGTGTTCCTTACATCCACGACGCGAACAGAACTGGACGGTACCGCCACCCCTGACAAACAGTATGATCATCGGGGCGTCGCAGTTCGAGCAGAGCTTGTTCGATTTGAGCTCGGCATGGCAGTTCGGACAGAAGAAGTGGACTATGTACCTCGTGGGATGTCGTACTCCGACTCGATCCTGTAGTCGCCGTACAGGCTGCTCAGCCTCACCCAACCGTGTTTCCGGTGAAATGACGCGGTAACGCGGACCATCGGGTGCCCGTCAAGTGTGTGCTCGTGCGTCATCAGGCTTCGGTTACATTCCGGACATGACACGTTGACCCGAAATGTCCGTTCGCCTTCCGTCATCTTGAGGATGTTTTCATCTCGACAGGCGTGCTTGAGAATTCCGGCGACGTCGCTTTTCTTGACGTGGCGGTAGTACTCGCCGTCGATCACGGTGACGGGCCCCAGCGCGCACGCGCCCAGGCAGTTCACCGTCGTCAGTGAGAACTCACCATCCGCGGTCGTAGAACCAGGCCCCGCGCAGAGGCACTGCGAAAAGCGTTTCAACACCTCGGGTGAGCCGCGTACGTGACAGGCGGTGCCGGTGCAAACCGAAACGACATGTCTACCCTTCGGCTCGAGGCTGAAACTCCGGTAGAACGTCGCGAGCCCGTAGATGTCGACCAGCGATCTCCCGGTCCTGCTCGCGACGATCTTGAGAGCCTCTCTCGGCAAGTAGTTGAACTGGGCCTGGATCGCCTCGAGGACAGAAATGATGGCGCCCTGTCTCCCGTTGAACTGATCCACGACCCTGAACACGTCTTCAGGGTTCATCCGCCCGCTCATCTGGCCGCCACCGTCGTCAACACATGAAGGCGTGGCACGTTCAGCAGTATTCCTCGCAATGCCAGACACCACCAACGGCACGCGGGAACGCGCATTCCTGCCAGCGGCCACAGGACCGGCAAAGTCCGCGTCGGCCGTTCGATGAGACAGCCAGTTCGTCATCAGCCGCCGGGTTCACCCACAACGGCTCCTTCTCCACCCGGGTGATCGCGACGTACTCCTCACACTGGATAACACGCGGTCGTCGCCCATTCAGAAACGTGCAACTGCTGCCGTTTACGCAGTTCTTGCAGAGACCACGCAGCGCTGTCTTTGAAGCCACGGTACACCTCCGGTTTGTGTTCACGTCCGTCAGGAAGGCAAGAGGTGTGCTAGGTCGAGTCTTCCGGAGCAGCGACAAGACAGCAGAAAGCGGCGCCCCGAAAAGCTATATATGATGCGGGTTCTGGCAGGGAGCGCCGCACTGGGACCGCGACGCCTGTCGCGAAATCGCGTCCGCGGACGACGGACGAACCGGCCGTTATTGAACCAGTGGAGAGATTTTCCTCAGCCGTCGTCGGCTCTAATCGTCGGCCGGACCACGGGCCGGATTCCGCCTCAATATCTCGCGCAACGTCTTGCGGTCGATCCCGAGGATCTCGGCAGCGCGCGTCTTATTGCCGTCGAGAGCCGCCAAGACGTTGCGCACATGCTCGGCCTCAACTTCCGCCAGCGAGCGCAGCGG
>JASFMO010000284.1:0-5009 GCA_050117535.1 Gemmatimonadales bacterium
GAGACCGTTAGAGAGGCCGCGCCGGGCACCGATCTCGGCCGGCTCAAAGCTCTGAACCCGACGTTCGTCGAGGATCTGGAGGCGGAAGTCAACTCCAACAACGTCGACCGCGTCTTCGTCTTCAAGTCGTGCAACAATGGCGACACGTTCACGGCGACGAGCAGTGGCGATCGTTGTCCCGCCGACCGCGCCATCGACGAGTTCGGCAACGTGGTGGGCACGGGCTGGGAAGCCTACGCAACTCTGGAGCCCGACGAACGAGGCGTCTTCCCCTCGTCCTTCGAGGACGCATCGGTCACCGGTGGGCGATCCTATCTGTACTCGCTGGTGGCGGAGACCGACGGAATCGATCTGGTCGTCGATGACTCGGTCGATTCCGACGGCGACGGTTTTTTCGACCGCATCGAGAGCGTGACGCTGAGCGAGCTGGGCATCGTCGTCCTGCCGGCCTCGCGCTCTGCCCTGTTGACCAACGTGGCCGAGCCGGGCGTTGCCTCGGTTTACGTACCGGCGTCCATGCAGGCCGGTGCCGAGGCGGCCTATGCCGAGGTCACACTGGAGAGAGGGCCGGTAGCGACGAGCACCGGCTTGATCGAAGTGGCGATCACCGCCGAGGTCGACGCCGAGGCCTCGTACAGCCTGGTCTTCGGTGACAGCGTCCACGTCATCGACTACTTCTTTGGCACCCAAGGCGCGATTGACTCGACCATCGTCGTGCTCTACCGTGCCGCGCGCACAGGCTTCGATGAGGACGGTGATCCCATCATCGTTCACTTCGCCCAAGACACCTTCCGATCCACGAGTCCCGACGGTGTCGTACTCGCCGCGGACGCGGGAGCTATCGAGACCGAAGAGACGCCCGATGTCAGGACCCAACGCGTGACGGCGCTCTCCGGCGTCGTGGCCGACGCGAGTCGCGCGCCGCTGTTCGTTTCCGCTATCCTGACCGGAAGCGCCTTTACTCCGCCCGACCTATTCAGCCGGCCCGAGTTCGGCGGCTTCGTGGTTTCGGCCACCAACTCGCCGGCCGCGAAGCTCGACGAGTACTGGGCGCTCGACGATGAGGAACTGCGAAGCGCCTCCTGGCCGACGCTCGAATGGCTGGATGGCGACTCGGACGACACCGGTGATCAGTACGGTGTGCTCGATGTCGCCTGGGCCGGTGGCGCCTTTGCCAACACCATTCAGATCGACCAGTTGAACCCGGAGAACACCGCCTCGGCCTACGCGGCGGCGGTCACCGGTCGGTCCACGGCGTCGAACACCGTGACGGACCAAGCGTCGATCGATCTGATCGCCGAAGCGATGGGGATGGCGCCCGAGGATGTCGTCCTCGCCAGCGTCTCCCTGCCCTTCACGGTCACTAACGCTTCGGCGGATGCCGGAGCCGGGCGTCCCGTCAGCGTCGCCATCCTCGAGGACGACCTCATCGAGGAGGTGCTGCTCGGGATCACGCCGGACACTCTGACCGTGGCCGTGCCGGCGAACAGCTGGATACCCGGTGTGCCTTTGATCCTGATCGAGGATGTCGAGGTCGCACAGACCGATGGCGGTGGCGGCGTCGTGACGGACAGCGACGGCGAGCCGCAGATCACTACGACTCCGCGGGTGACCTGGACGTCGGCGGTTCTGGGGTGCGCCAACCGCTCGACCTGCAATCCGGTCAGCGGCCCGGGCCAAGACGGCTACGTCACCATCCGCAATGGGATGTCGCTGGTCGTTGACTACGCCAACGGCTTGACCGGTGAAAGCCGGTACGAGTTCGACATCGTGCCGCAGGTGCTGGGTACCGACATTGCGCCGCTCGGCGGTGATGCGTTGGAAGCCGTCAAGGTCGTGCCCAATCCGTACATCTTCTACTCGACGTTCGAGCAGGAGAGCGGCACCCGGCGGATCATGTTTACCAACCTGCCTCCCGAAGGTCGCATTCGGATCTTCACGGCCTCGGGGCAGTTCGTGCAGGAGATGAACTGGGGGCCTGAGGACCTGATGGGGAACGGCGACCTGTTCTACAACCTGCGTACGGTGGAAGACAACGAAATGTCCGCGGGGGTATACCTCTATCTGGTGGAGGCAACCGGCCCGACGGGCGGCAACGCGAAGAAGCTTGGTAAGTTCATCATCATCCGGTGAGGCTTGACCCATGAAACACAGAGCCATTGCGATCGCGCTCGGCCTGATGATCGTGTCGGTTGCACCGATGTCCGCCCAGAACGTCGGCAACCTCCTGGAGCCGAATCCCGACGACGAGATCTCACGCGTCGCCACCCGTGGTGCCAACTTCCTCAGTATCGGCGTTGGCGCCCGGGCGATGGCGCTGGGCGGCATCGGCACGACGCTGGGAACTGGCCTGAGCGCACTCTATTGGAACACTGCCTCCATCGTCGACGTCGAGTCCGTTGCGATCGGGCTCACGTCGGCGGATCTGTACGGAAGCAGCGGAATGAGCAGCCTGTTCGGCGGCGTCGTCGTCGCGGTGGGAGATGGCGCGCTCGGTGTCAGCCTCTCCTATTTCGGCTCCGGCGAAGTCGAGCGCACGACCGAGCAGTACCCGGACGGCAACGACCCGTCCTTCGGCGCCGTGGTCGAGTGGAAGGGGGCCGCGATCGGGCTGCACTACGCGTTGCGCGTCACCGACCGGCTCGCCGTCGGCGCTGCGGGTAAGTACATCGAGGAGGGCATCGATCTCGCCAAGGCTACCTACTGGGGCTTTGATGTCGGGGCCTACTTCGATGTCGGCATCTACGGGCTAACCCTCGGCGCCGCCATCACGAACTTCGGTACGGAAGGGCGCTTCGACGGCGGCCTGGTGACGACCTTCGTGCTGGAGGACCGCGAGGTCTTCCCGGCGGCCGGCGACAAGACCGTGCGCTACGACACGCAAGAGATGCAGCTGCCCACTGCTCTGCGCTTCTCGGCCCGTAGCTCGCTGTTTGGACCGCCCGAGGCCCTTTTTAGTCCCAATGAACAACATCAGCTCGACCTACACGCTCAGGTCTTCGATGGCATCGACACGAACGTGCAGTTCGCCATGGGCCTCGAGTATGGATTCCGCGAGATCTTCTTCGTGCGCGGCGGCAAGCGGTGGGTGAACGAGAATCAGTCGCCCTGGGAGTTCGGCGATGGCCTATCCGCCGGGCTCGGCATCAAGCTGCCGCTGTGGGATCGTAGCCTGACATTCGACTACGCCTACGTGACGATGGGCGATCTCGACAAGACGCAGCACTTCTCGCTCGAGTTCGGATTCTAAGGGAGGTCCGGCCATGCACAAGCTCGTCCTACCGTTTGGCGCGTGTCTTCTGCTGCTGGCGCTCTCGGCGGAGGCCAACGCGCAGATCGAGGCCGGCCGCTTTCGGCTGTCTGCTGGCGTCGGCGCCCAAGATTTCGCCGAGTCGAGCGCCCTCAAGACAACGTTCATCGGCGCCCTGGATGCCAACTACTACATCACGCGTAACATAGCCGTCGGGCTATTCGGACAAGTGGGCCGACCCGAGACCGACCCGTCATTCTACCCGCTGATCCGATTCGATTTCGGCGAAGAGACCGAGCTGTATCAGCCGGCGCAGCGCGTCACCAACTACGTGGTCGGTGTGCAGGGCCAGTTGGGCCTCGAGCTCTCTCGCTTAGCGCCCTACGCCGTCGGCGGTGTCGGCTACTACGCTTTCACACTCGATCCGGAACAGAACCGCAGCGACGAGAGCCGCGACGGTTACAGCCTTAACCTCGGCATCGGCGCCGCCTACGCGCTCACCGCCGCCGCCGGTATCGTGCTCGAGATACGCGACGTGGTATTCTTCGACTACGATCGTGACTGGTTCAACCTGTCCGATCCGTTGCTCGCCGAGAACCGCGTTCCCGAGCCGGGCGGTACGCCGCCGGACAAGCAGGACACGATCCATAACCTGCGATTTAGCATAGGCTTCACCTATGTCCCGGGCGCGGGCCGCTAGTGGGAGGCAGAAATGAACTTGAGAACCTGGTTGAATCGAGATAGGGCCCTCGCGCTGGCCGCGGCCGCGACCCTCGGGATCACCGGCGCGTGTACCGACATGACCAATCCGGGCGAACACAAGTTGGGAGGCGCGGCGCCCGAACTGACCCTCGACCTGGCCGCAGCCGGCGGGGTTCCTCGCGGACCCCTATTGATCGAGAGCTTCAGGCTCGCGGTCGACACGGTGGGCCAGACCGACGTTTTCCAACGGGCCGGCGCCGACGGGTACTACATTCCCGCCAATTTCCGCTACCAAATGGATAACGGCGCGCGACTCGCGGGTCAGGATCCCCGTCTTCCGGCCCTAAGCCCCATTTTCGCGCCGGAAGATTTCGCCGTCGATTTCGCGAGGGTGATGGGCCCGGAGTATTGGGGCTCCAACATGTGGGACTTCTACATGCGCTGGTACGGCTTCGAGCCGGGAGCAACCTTCACGTACTCGATCGAGCGACTGGCGACCGTCGTGAACGGCGCGCCCGATGCGATGGAATTCATGATCGAGGGCGAGGTCACCGAGCCGGACGAACTGGTGCCTCTCGACGGAGCGCCCGGCGGCTATCCCGACAACGACTACTCCTGGACGACGAGCGCCGGTTGCCGTGCCGAGCCTATTCCCGACCCGCCGCCCAACCCCTGGTACCTCGGGCTGATCACGGCGAATACTTCAGGCCGAATCACGCCGGACTTCTGCATGGGGACCCCGTGGCTCTGGTACCAGCAGTTTGCGAATGTGCCAGACTCGTCCGTCGTGGCCCCCAACGAGCTGAGCCTCGGCGTTACTCCCGAGTACCAATACAACTACATCGTCGTCTACGAAGGCGAGCCGCCCAACCTTGGGCCCCCGGTGCTTCGCGTTCAGATGGGCGTCGACCTCGATACCAACGGCAACCCGCTTCCCAACGGATTCGCGCCGTTCCCCTTGGAACAGGACCGGTTGGACGCCACATCGTTGCCCAACGTCGCGACCGAGCCCAGCCGCATCCGCTTCGACATCCGCGACGTCGAGCCGCTGGCCGGC
>JASFMO010000285.1:0-4982 GCA_050117535.1 Gemmatimonadales bacterium
CGCGGACATCCCAGACGGCATCCCAGTTGAGGTCGATGTCCTCCGATTCATCGGTGATCAGGCCGTCGACCAGCACGCCCCGGGGGTTGGTGGCGAAGTAGTAGGCGTTGCGACGGTCCCGAAAGGTGTCGAGGATGACCTCGATGGCGTCGTCACCTCCTGATGGCCCGAAACGGGACAGCCCCAGGGTGGCGTCGCGCTCGAGCTGGCGGCCGATGATGCGAGCCGGCTGTGAGTCGAGCGCCCAGACGCCGATGTACAGGTGCTCGCCATCGTAGAGGACGCGGACCTCGGTGTCTTCGGTCGCCGGCTCGCCTTCCAGCGGTTCCTGTTGGCGGAAACCGCTGATCCGGGCCGCCTTGCTCCAGGCAGGCTCGTCGAGAGAACCATCGAGGCGAATTCCGTTCCCGTCGGTGATCCTCCACGCCGCGATTCGCGGCGCAACGGTATCGGGCCCCGCCTGCTGAGCGATGGCGGGACGGCCAATGATGGCGAGCGTCAGTACGGCGAACGCGCAAAGGGCTCGGGTTCCGGTCGGCATGGCCTCGTTGAGGAATGTCGAGGATGCGCTCTCAGCGATCAAACAGCTTAGTCAGTTGAAGCGTTGCGGGGTAGGTCGTCGTCCGGCGGCCCCAGTTGGATTGGACCGCGCTCCCTTCTTGACGAGTCTGGGTGTCGCGCAGCGATCCTCAGTACTCTGGCGTTTCGAGCGCGAGGCCGGCTGGGCGGAGGTACGTCTCGAAGAAACCGGGGCCGCGGGCGTCCACCGCGCGGCCCCCGAGGGTGCCGCGCAGCGTTAGGGTACCCTGCATCTGGGCGAAGTAGACGTCTTGGTCACCGCCCAGCGTCAACCGCGAGAGCGCGACCCTCGCGAGCGAGATCCGC
This sequence comes from Gemmatimonadales bacterium, assembly GCA_050117535.1. Classification (GTDB taxonomy): domain Bacteria; phylum Gemmatimonadota; class Gemmatimonadetes; order Palauibacterales; family KS3-K002; genus JASFMO01. The sequence continues at coordinate 886 of JASFMO010000285.1, forward strand.
GCGGTCAGCGAGTCCGTACCCTGTACGGCGGTCCAAGTTAAGCTTTTCGGCACCGGGACGCTCTCACCCTGGAACGGGACGGGCTGGCGACCGGCGTACGCGAGCTCTTGCGGCTCCAGCACCGCCGCCACACCCAGCGAGTCGACGAGGTAACCGAGGAAGCGGGCGCCGGTTCGGCGTGCCTGCTCGGCGGCTTCGCCGTGCACGCCGCCGTACAAGACGTCAAAGTCGCCGGCGTGGGCGACGCCCCAATCCCAGACGACGCCGCCCCATGTGCCCCAGTTGTGGTCGTGGTAGGCGATCGTCTCGCGTACGTCTCGGCAGTCACTGCCTACGCAGACCCGGCCCCTTGCGTCCGCTCGCAGCGCGGGGACCACATATCCGCTGACGAAGGAATCGGAGGCCGCGAGCTCGACGGGCGGAAAATACCGATGCGGTATCGGGTGGACCTCGATATCGATGCTGAGCGGTGGCCCTCCGCCCAAGGCCGGCAGACGCGCGCGCACGTTGTAACGCACGGGATCATCGGCCAGCTCGACGGTGTGGTCCCCGAACCTCAGGTTGGCCGACGAGGTCGAGAAGACGATGTCGTCCGCCGTCAGCGTATCGGCGTAGGAGCGGTGGCGGCCGTCGGGAGTTCGGTAGCGAGCCAGCACGATGCCGCACCAGCGTTCGCCCTCGAGATCGCCGCCGAGGATGTACGACAGGTACAGCCAGCGCTCTTGCCCGGGCCACAGCAGGTTGAAGTAATGCCACTCGGCCCAGGTGCTATCTCCCCGCACACGCTCGGGTGGTCGGTGAAATCTGTCGAGCTCGTGGTACAGCTGAAGGGAGGTCGGGTCTAGCCAGCGCTCTGCGGAGCGACGGTCCACCCAGGCGCCGGCCGTTATCTCGGGATAGGCCTGTAGTGCCTCCGCTGCTGAAGGAATCTGGCCGCTGGCGCGGACCGCGATGGCGACGTCGTCGGCGGACCGGCGCAGGTAGACCGCCCGGGCGTCGATCCAGGGCGCGACAGCCTCGACCGAATTGGCCAACCGGGGTCCACCGAGCACCTCGCGCGCTAGGAAGCGGGCCTGGTCGATGCCGAAGAACGCGGCGCCGCCGGTGCGCAAGGTCTCGAGGTCGACGCCGGCGGGGACGACCGTGATGTCGCCACCGCCGATCCACTGCTCGTCACGGGATTGGTCCACCATGACTTCGCCGATCGACAGCAGGGCCAACATGACCGAGACACCCGCCGCGTAAGCGCCGACGAAGACGAGCGAGCGAATCGGGTGCAGCGCGATGTGACGGAGGACGAGTCGGCCGATCATCGACCCTCGTCGCGGCTGAGGACGCCGTCGCGCATGTAACGGACCCGCGAAGCCGACCCGGCCAGGCCTGTGTCATGCGTGACGATGACCAGGGTGGTGCCATCCTCGTTCAAGCGCTTGAACAGCTCGCCGATCTCGGCGCCGGTCTCGCGATCGAGCTCTCCGGTGGGCTCGTCGGCCAGGATGATCTCCGGCCGGTTGGCCATCGCCCGCGCGATGCCGACGCGCTGCATCTCGCCGCCGGAGAGCTGGCCGGGCCGATGATCGACGCGGTGGGCGAGCCCGACGTAGTCCAGGAGTTCGTGGGCCCGCCGCCGCCGTTCGGCGCGCGCCACTCCGGCCTCCGCCATCGGCAGCTCGACGTTCTCGGCCGCGCTGAGCGCCGGCAGCAAGTGGAACCGCTGGAAGACGAATCCGATCCGCTCGAGGCGCAGCCGGGTCAGACGCCGGTCGCTCAACTGGCGGGTATCGTTGCCCAGTAGCTGGACGCTTCCCGAGGTCGGCAAGTCGATGCCGCCAAGCAGGTTCAGTAATGTCGACTTGCCGGATCCGCTGGGACCGACGATGGCGACGTAGTCGGCGGCTCGGACCTGGAGGTTGATGCCACGAACGGCGATGACTTGCGTGCTTCCCCGGATGTAGCTGCGACGGAGTTCGCGTGCCTCGGCGACGATTTCGCTCATGCTTTCGTACTGGAGGACGGCGGGGACTTTGACGATAGCGGTGCGCTTGGCCGCCAGGGGTCAGTCAGGGACTACCTCCTTCCGTCGTCGAGTTCGCGGAGTTTGCGCAGGATCAGCAAGGGGCTCTCGCCCATACCCGCGTCGAGGATCGCTTCCATCTTCGCGTCGTCGGACACGAACTTCTTCCTGAGACGAGTCTCATACGCTTGCTTGAGCGTCTCCAACAGCTTGTCGAGCTCGTACGGTTTGGGCAAGTAGCCGAAGGCGCCCAGTTTTGTGAGCTCGACGGCGCTCTCGAGCGAACCATGACCCGTCAGGATGACCGCCTCGAGGAATTCGTGTTCCTGCTTCAGCGCTCGAAGCACTTCTTTGCCGTCCATGCCGGGCATCTTGAGATCGAGGAGGGCGATGTCGAATTTCTCCTCGCGCGCCAACGCGATGGCGTCGGGGCCGTTCGTTGCCGTCGTCACGTCGAAGCCTCGCTTTCGGAGGCGTGTGGCGATGGCTTCCAAGAAGCGGCTTTCATCATCGACGATCAGGAGCTTGATGAGCTGTTCCATCGGTGTTCCTTGCCTCTATCTTCCCGGAAATCCGAGCCAGGACCAGTATCCCAAAATTACCCAAAACCACAGAACGGCAAAGCTGAGTATCAAAACCGCGGCTCCGTGCTTGGCAAAGTCTCCCAATGTAACCAACTGTTCGCCGGTGTTGGGGTCTTTGGCCATGGCGAACGCGAGCGCGTTTGACGGTGTTCCGATGATCAACATGTGCGCAAACGACGATGCGAAGGCCGTCGCCAACCCGATCATCCAGGGGTGCACGTTCGCGATACTTGCCATCGGCACAGTGATCGGTCCGACGGCTGCTACAGTAGCGCCGTCGCTCATGAAGTTGGTCAACAATCCGGTGGCCATGCTGGACGCGATCGCCAGGCCGGCGCCCCCGGTCATGAAATCAGGTAGAATGTTGACAAAACTCTGAGCTATGTACAGCGCTGCTCCGGTGGCCGCCAGCGCCTTGCCGATCGCGCTCGCTCCCGCATAGAGGGCGACCACCTCCCAGTGGATACCGGCTATGTCTTTCCAAGTCAGGATCCGGAAGATGTTGAGCAGGATCAGACCCAGGATGACGGGTCCGCCCATCCCAAGCCAGCCGCTACACGTGATCCAGAGGACTATGACGAGTACCAACACCGCCGCCGTGATGTGCTCCGCGCGTGTCATCGGTCCGATCTTCTCGGCCGCCCGCCGCACCGCGGCCGCTACGTTGAGCTGCCCCACCTGTGCTTTGGGAGCGACGAACAGTAGGAAGTAGAGGCCTACGGCGAAGGCCATGACCGGAACCATCGGCAGGCCGTACAACACCCACTGGCCAAAAGTCGGCGCGACTCCGTAGTCCGCCAGTATCCCGACCATGATCGCATTGCGTCCCCCCGCGGCTGGGGACCCCGGTCCACCGGAGTTTGCGGCGAAACAGAGCGAAAGGGCGAAGACAACCATCAGCGTCTTGTCCGCCTTGATCCCGGCGTTCCGGATTGCGCCGGCGTAGACCATGACGAACAAGGGCATGGCGAACGCCACCATGGCGTGCTCTGACATGAACGAGCAGGTCAGCGAGAACAGCGGGATGAATATCAATAGCAGCAGCGTGAGGTTCTTCGCGGGAGCGAGTAATAGTAGGCCGAGTCTCCGGTCAAGGCCGGTCTTCGTGATCGCCTTTGCCAGGGCCAATACTCCGAAGATGAAGATCACCGCGTCCTTGGCAAACGCCTGCGCGATGTCATCCGGCTTAAATATTCCGAACAGGTAGAGGACCACGGCTACGAACAGGGCCGTGACGCCCACCGGCATCGCGCCCGTCGCCCAGAACAGGGCCGACACGGCGATCAACACGAGTACAATCATCGCGCGGCTCGCCACCTCGTCAACCGAAAGCGGTGCCTTGACCCGACTGCCGTCCAATGCGGTGACATCCTTCTCCAGGCCATATTTCCGGCTGTAGTACGTCGCGATGTCTTGGCCGGGTGTCATCTTGCGGTACTCGGCGTAGCCCAGAATCGCGTCGGGCGCGGTGAGCGTTGAATCGGGCGTGCTCTTCTTGA
>JASFMO010000286.1:0-4966 GCA_050117535.1 Gemmatimonadales bacterium
CGCGGGTACGTGGCCGCCCGAGAGCGCGGAGATGGTGACGTACTATCTCGACAGCGACGGCGGGGCGAACACGCTCAACGGCGACGGCCGACTGACGCTCGGCCAGCCCGGTCCCAAGGATGACGTCGACAACTTCACCTACGATCCGATGGATCCGGTCATGTCGCACGGCGGAAACGTGTGCTGCACCGGCAACGCGATCCGCGCCGGCGCGTTCGACCAGCGACAGATGGAAGAGCGACGCGATATCCTCGTCTACACGTCCGAGCCGCTTGACGAGGGGATCGAGGTGAGCGGCACGATCGAGATCACGCTCTACGTCTCGTCCGACGCCCGGGACACGGACTTCACGGTGAAGCTGCTGGACGTATATCCCGACGGCCGGGCTTACAACCTGGACGAGACGATTCAGCGGGCGCGCTATCGTGAGGGCTACGACAAGCAGGTCTTCATGGAAGAGGGCAGGGTGTACGAGATCGAGGTCAGCCCCATGTCGACCAGCAACTACTTCGCCGCCGGTCACCGGATCCGCATCGAGGTCTCGAGCAGCAACTTTCCCAGGTTCACGCGCAATCTGAACACGGGTGGCAAGAACTACGACGAAACGGAAGGGGTCGTGGCGCACAACACGATCCACCACTCGGCGCAGTATCCCTCCCAGATCAGGCTGCCGGTGGTGAAGCGATAGCCGGTTCGGAGTTGTCTAGATGCGCGCAAGAAGCGGTCACCGATTCCGGCGCAGAGCGCTGTTCGCAGTAGCCTTCTCGCTCACGTTGAAGGCGCTCGCCGCACCCCTACCCGCCAGCGCACAGCGCAGCGAGTACGAGTACGTGGAAGAAACCGATCCGCTCGTCCGTCAGAAGCTCGAGCGTTGGCAGGATGCCAAGCTCGGGCTGCTGATGCACTGGGGTCCGTACAGTCAGTGGGGGATCGTCGAGTCGTGGTCGCTCTGCTCGGAGGACGAGCCTTGGTGTCGGCGCTCGATGGACGACTATGACGAATACAAGAAAGCGTACGAGAACCTGCAGACGACGTTCAATCCCGTCAATTTCGATCCCGAGCGCTGGGCGCGGGCGGCGAAGGATGCCGGCATGCGCTATGTGGTGTTCACCACGAAGCACCACGACGGCTTCACCATGTTCGATTCGCGCGAGACCGACTACAAGATCACCGATCCGAAGACGCCGTTCCACAGCGATCCCCGCGCCGAGGGCTTCATGGTCGGCGCCTATTTCTCGAAGCCGGACTGGCACAGCCCGGACTATTGGTGGCCTTACTTCGCCACGCCAGATCGCAATCCCAACTATGATATAGAGAAGTATCCGGAGCGTTGGCAGCGCTTCGTCGAGTTCACGCACAACCAGATCGACGAGCTGATGACCGGCTACGGCCGAATCGACATCCTCTGGCTGGATGGCGGCTGGGTGCGGCCGCTGACGCAGGAGGAGATCCAGGCGCGCATCAACAGGCCCGACTACAAGTTCGGCCGCATCCAGAGCCAGGACATCGACATGCCGCGCCTGGTCGCCAACGCGCGGCAGAAGCAGCCGGGCCTGATCGTGGTCGACCGAGCGGTACCGGGCCCGTTCCAGAACTACCTGACGCCCGAGGCGCGCGTCCCCGACCAAACGATCCCGCATCCGTGGGAAGTCCCGATGCCGATGGCGACCAGCTGGTCGTACGTGCCTAACGATCGCTACAAGTCGCCGCGCGAACTGGTCCACCTGCTGGTCGACGTCGCCTCCAAAGGCGGGAATCTGCTGCTCAACATTGGGCCGGGACCCGACGGGACGTGGCACGCGGCGGCCTACGATCGCTTGGAAGCCTTGGGCGCCTGGTTGGATGTCAACGGCGAGGCGATCTACGCGACGCGGGCCGTGGCGCCGTACGGCGAGGGTAAGGTACGTCTCACCGGACGGCCGGATGGAACCGTGTACGCCATCTACCTGGCGGGCGAGGGAGAACAGGAACTGCCGCGATACTTGTCGATGACGCAGCTGCAGCCCGCCCCGGGCGCGGAGGTCTCGCTGCTGGGCGCCGAAGGCACGCTCGAGTGGGAACCGGCCGGATCGGGGTTCATCGCGCAGGTGCCCGAACCGTTTCGCACCCACCCGCCATGCGACTATGCTTGGGCGGTGAAGATCTCAGCCGTCGCACGGTGAAAACCTCCCATAAGAGCCCACGCACGCGATGACTCTGTTCGAGTACCTCGGCGTCCTGATATCCGTGGTCATGGGCCTCGGAATCACGCACCTGCTCACCGGCATCAGCAAGGTGATTCAGCACCGTGACACGGTCCGGGTATACTGGGTCCATGTGCTTTGGACCGTGAACATCCTCCTCTATGTCATCGTGATTTGGTGGGGGCTCTTTTGGTGGAGCAAGCTTCCGGAGTGGAGCTTCTTCGAGTTTCTCTTTGTCACGCTTTATGCCATCGCGCTGTTCCTGCTGGCCGCGCTGCTCTATCCGTGGGATATCCCGGTGGATTTCGATTTCAGGAAGTATTTCCTGGAGAACCGCGTCTGGTTCTTTGGACTCCAGGCCATCGCGTGGTGTATCGACATCCCGGAGACCGTCCTCAAAGCCGACATGGGCCTCAGAGATCTGCCGCAAGGCTATCTGCTCTTCGTGGTGACCATGCTGTCGCTCTCCCTGGTGGGCGCCTTCACTCGCAGTCGACGCTTCCATGGATTCTTCGCCGTGTTCTGGCCCTGCTTGCTCCTGTTCTTCTTGGGCACGACCACGTTGGCCAGGATCGCGGCCTAGGGCGATCGCGTAATGTCGGTCTGGCCGACCGCCACGGGGTGTCCTAGCTTGCTGCTTACATGAGAACATGGACAGCGTGCCAGCTCCGAGGCTGAGACCCCAGGCGAGGGAGGCGCTATGCAGAAGACAGGTAGAGAGCTCGGTTTATCGCACACGTCACTACTGGTAACGCTTCTCGTTGTCGCGGTCGCTTCGGTCATCGGTTGTGCCGGCGAACCCGAGCTCGCCGCCGACCTCGTGTTGCGCAACGGCAAAGTCGTCACGGTCGATGAGGCCGTTCTGGACGGCGAGGCGATCGCGATACACGGCGACACGATCCTCGCCGTCGGAAGCGACGACGAGATCGCTCGGTATATTGGCGCCGACACCGAGGTGATCGACCTCGAGGGTCAGCTAGCCATTCCGGGCTTGATCGATAGCCACGCCCATTTCATGGGCATCGGCGCCGCCAAGATGCAGCTGGACCTCATGCAGGTGGCAAACTGGGACGAGATCGTCTCGATGGTCGCCGAAGCCGTGGCCGAGGCGGAGCCGGGAGAGCTCATCCGCGGGCGCGGCTGGCACCAGGAGAAGTGGGATAGAGAACCGCCGGGCAACATCGATGGCCTACCCACCCACCATACGTTGAGTGCGGTGTCACCCGATAACCCCGTGGTCCTCGAGCATGCCAGCGGGCACGCCGCGTTTGCCAACGCGAAGGCGATGGAAATGGCCGGGATCACGCGCGAGACACCCGACCCCGACGGCGGCGAGATCGTGCGCGACGCCGCTGGGAACCCGATCGGCGCGTTCCGCGAGCGGGCCCAGGGGCTGTTGTCAGCGGCCGACGAGTACGCGGCGCCCTCCGATCCGCGCCGCCAGGTCGAGTTGGCGGCGGAGGAGGCGCTATCCAAGGGGGTCACGACCATACATGATCCGGGGGTGTCGTTCGAGACCGTCGACCTGTACAAACAGATGGTCGACGAAGGCGCCTTGGGTGTTCGTTTATGGGTCATGATCCGACAGCCCAACGATCGTTTGGCCGAGCACCTGTCTGACTACCGCATGATCGGCTACGGCGATGACCGACTGACCGTGCGGGGCATCAAGGTCACGGCCGATGGAGCGCTGGGCGCACACGGCGCCTGGTTGCTCGAGCCCTATGAGGACCTGCCATCGAGCACGGGGCTCAATACCAGTCCGATCGCGGACCTGCACGAAACCGCGCGCCTCGCCATGGAACACGACTACCAGCTTTGTGTCCACGCGATCGGCGACCGCGCCAACCGCGAGGTGCTGGACGTCTACCAGACGGCGTTCGAGGCGAACGCGGACAAGTCCGATCTGCGCTGGCGCATCGAGCACGCGCAACACCTCCATCCCGACGACATTCCTCGCTTCGCCCAGCTCGGCGTCATCGCCGCCATGCAGGGGGTCCACTGCACTTCCGACGGGCCGTGGGTGATTCCGCGTCTTGGCGAGCAACGGGCCCGCGCGGGCGCCTACGTCTGGCGAACGCTGTGGGACCTGGGAACGGTGATCTCGAACGGCACGGATGCGCCGGTCGAGGATGTGGATCCCATCGCCAGCTATTACGCCACCGTTTCACGCAAGATGAAGGATGGCGACGTTTTCTTCCCGGAGCAGCGGCTGACCCGGATGGAGGCGTTGCAGACCTACACGATCAAGGCGGCCTACGCGGGCTTCGAGGAAGACATCAAGGGCTCGCTGACGCCCGGAAAGCTGGCCGACATTGCGGTGTTGTCGAGAGACATCCTGACGATCCCGGAGGATGAGATACCGACGGCGGATATTGTATACACGATCGTCGGCGGCAAGGTGATGTACCGGAAAGAGGCGGACTAGCCTCGAGTCAACACCTCACACCACGAAGCAGGCCCGAGCGCTGGGCATGGCTCGGGCCGTCTTCACCTCTTCGATGCGAGTTGCCGAGGTTACGATGTGTCATCATGAGCGATTGCGGTTGCCAGGCCTGATCGCCGCTCTGCTGCTTGTGGCACCGGCTCCCGGGCTAGGTCAATCGGTCGACAGTGCATCAACGGATTCGGTGTCGATCGTGCCGGGTCCCGACTATGCGGCCGGAAGCTTCCATCGCTTCTTCTGGGGCGACCACTACCGCGATGTGTGGACGACGGAGATCCGCGTCCCGGTCCTCGATCTGGAGGCGTACGCGGGAGGGCTGACGCCGCTCAGCGCGGGG
>JASFMO010000287.1:0-4943 GCA_050117535.1 Gemmatimonadales bacterium
GCTCGGCCTCAACCGGGGCCTCAGTTTCAACCGGAGCCTCGATCTCGTCGGCGGCCGCTGCGACGGCCTCCGCCGCCACCTCGACAGCCTCCGTCGGTTCCTCCGCGGCCGAAACGGTCTCCTCTTCCTCGGCCACCATGACTTCCTGGACCGGCTCGACGGGTCGCTCGACGACGCGACGCCGCCGGCGGCGACGACCCGCCGCCTCTCCCTTCGCGGCCTTTTCAGGTTTCCGCTTCTCGCGCTCGAGACGCGTGCGTGCCCTGGCGACCTGCCCCTCATCAAGCGACGACATGTGGCTGCGGACAGGGATGTCCATCTCCCTGAGCAAGAGAATCACGCTCTCGCTCGTTACTTCGAATTCCTTAGCCAACTCGTAGACGCGCATCTTCGCCAACGGTCAAACCCCTCCAGTCCGCTAGCCACAGACTGATTCAGCTAACTCGATTACTCGCCGACCTAGAGACTCGTCGGTGATTGCCAAGGCCACCACGCGTTCGCGCCCGATCGCGTGTCCAAGCTCATCACCGCCAAGACCGACTCGGCCGGGCACCGGCTCGGCACCCAATTTGCCGAACCTCTCCTGAACAGAGCCCGGAGCATCGCCGGCGATCACGATCGCCTTCGCGCGCCCGGTCTCAACCGCCTGGCAGACCGCATCCATTCCAATCCGCAACCGACCCGCCCTGGCTGCCAGGCCCAAACTCTTCAGCAAGCGATCCGCCGGATCAGGCTTCCCGCTCTGCTGTCTCACTCTCCGTCGCCTCCTCGTCTGCCGAGGGCTCCGCTTCCTCGGACGCCTCCGCGACCGCGGCTTCTTCGCTTCCCCCGTCCGGACTCGCCGCGGCGGGGACCCCGACAGCCGGATCCGCGATGTCGCCGGCGGCACTCGTCGCCTCGACCTCGGCGGCCTCCGACGTTTCATCGCCAGCCGCCACCTCGCCCGGCTCCGCCTCCTCGTCCTCCTCAAGCGGCGGGAACGGGCCGCCACTCGCGACCGGTTTGGCATCGGGCGGCAGCTCAGCCGACAGCTCGGCCGGCTCCTCGACGATCGTCAGCTCCTCGATCAGTCTTACCAGCGCGTCCGTACCCTCCGGCCCGACGCCGGGAATCCTGAGGAACTCCTCTCGCTCGAGGTCGATGACGTCCATGAACGTCTTGTAGCCCGCCGCCTCCAAGGCCGCGAGGACTGCCGCCGAGATGTCGAGCTCGGCCAACGGGAAATCGGCGGCCCCCTCTTCTTGCGTCGCGGCGCCACCAAACAGGGCGCTCTGCGCACCGCGCTCCATCCACTCCCGGCTCGAGTAGAGGTCGATCTGCCAGCCAATCAGCTGCGAGGCGAGACGTACGTTCTGCCCGTTCCGGCCGATGGCCAGCGAAAGCTGATCTTCGTCGACTATGGCCGTGACGACCTTTCGATCCGCGTCCGAGATCACCTTGGCGACCTTCGCCGGTGCCAGCGAGCGCTTGGCATAAATCTCCGGATCCGGATGCCAAGGGACGATGTCGATCCGTTCGCCGCTCATCTCGGAGACCACCGCCTGCACACGCGAGCCCTTCAGCCCCACGCAGGCACCGACCGGATCGATCGAATCGTCGTTCGAGACCACGGCGATCTTCGTCCGACCGCCCGCCTCGCGCGCGATGTCAACGATCTTGACCACGCCCTGGTATATTTCGGGCACCTCCAGCTTGAACAGCGCGGCAACGAACTCGGGATCCGCGCGCGACAGGATGAGCCTCGGACCCTTGGGCGTCTCCTCCAGCTTCTTCAAGACAGCCCGGATCGGCTCCCCTTGCCGGAACCGCTCCCGTGGATTCTGCTCGCGCCAAGGAATGATTGCTTCCGCCTCACGCAGCATGTTGAGCATCACGACCAACTTACCGCGCTCGATCGCCTGCACCTCGCCCGACAGCAGCTCTCCAACCCTGTCCGCGAACTCCTCGCGCACACGATTCCGCTCACCCTCGCGGACTCTTTGGATGATGCGCTGTTTCGCCGCCAGCACCGCCGTCCGACCGAAATCCGCGAACTCGACCGGAATCTCCAGGAAATCACCCACCTGAAAATCAGGGTCGTCCCACCGCGCTTCCACGACGCTGACCTCGCGAGACGCGTCAACCACCTCGTCCACGACCTCCTTCAGGACGATGATGTCGATCGAGCCCTTTTCCTCGTCGATCGCGATCTCGGCCTGCACGTTCGCACCGAACCGCTTCGCGAGAGCGGCGTGCAGACCATCCTTGATCAATTCATGCAACTCTTCGCGTGACAACGACTTATGAGCCGTCATCACTCTAAAAGCTTCAAGTACCTGTGCCGCGTTCCCCATCCGTTGGCTACTCCCTTGATCTTGACTGCTCCTCGGCGATCCGAGGTATCCTCCATCCGGCAGCGACTTCAATCCTCTCCGGTTCCACGCTGTCTCATCGCGCTCCCGCTCCGAGCCTCGTCCCACCTGTAGACCAGGTTGGCCTTCGCGATGGCGGTGAGCGGTATTTCGACCTCCAAACCATCGGCCGTTCGCAGTCGAAGCTGCTCGACTTCTCCGCTGTCATCGATAGCGACTAGCGATCCCTCAACGTGCTTCGAGCGCCCCACCAGCGGCTGAAAGCCGCGCAAGCGGACGTCCATACCCAGATGCCGCTCGAAGTCACGTCGCTTGCGCAGCGGCCGTTCAACCCCTGGGGACGAGACCTCGAGGATATAGCTGGGGAGCAGGTCCGCCCGCTCATCCAGTACCTCCTCCAACGCCCGGCTTACCGCGGCGCAGTCATCGACCGTGACACCCGCTCCGGGCGGCGCATCGCGCCGGTCGATACGCAAACGCAAGATCGGCCGGGCTCGATGCCCGGCGCGCTCCAGGTCGACAAGCTCGAACCCCAGAGTCTCGAGCAGCGACTCGGCGATCCTCTCCAACTCGTTTAGTTCGCTCAACTTCTGTTGTTCGGTCGGCCGCAGCCGTCCGGCGATCGCGGCAATAAAAAAGTGGGGTAAACCTGCGTCCCCACTACTGAAAAAGGCCTTGCGGCCCGTAGTATCACGCCTCAACCCTCAGCGACAGGAAATATAGACGGGCGTTTCCCGGAAATCAACTGGAAGGCCAACCCAGGTAGGCGCACATCCGACCGGCCCGGTCACCGCCGCGATAGGAGTAAAACGCGCCCAAGTCGCAGCGAGTGCAGCGATTAGAGACCGAGAGTCGTCGGCGATCGACACCCGCCGCGACCGCGGCCTCCGCTATGTGGCGCCTGAGGTCCAGGTGAGCCGGCCCCTCGGCGCTGCCCCCCAGAGCGCTGATCACCTCAGGGCCAACTTCGTAGCATTTCTCACAAATTGCCGGGCCCAAATGCACGAAGAGCGCGCTCAAATCGCTTCCTCGGTCGTGCAGCGCCCGGAGCGTCGCCTCCACCACACCGGCCGCCGTTCCCCGCCAACCGGCGTGCGCCAGCCCAATCAGGCGGCTCCCGGGATCGACCAGATAGACGGGGACGCAGTCGGCCACCGTGACGGCCAGGAGGATGCCGCTCTGGCCAGTTACGAGGGCATCGGCGTCGCCCAGCACGTGAACACCGGCCGTGAGAGGGCCGTCCTGGGCCACCAGTCCCTTGCCGTGGACCTGCCGGCAGCGAGCGGCGGCCGACATGCCGGTCGCCTTCAGCAGGCAACGCCAGCTTTCTGTGGCCATCGAAGCGCTCGGCGACAAGCGGTCGCCGGCATCCTGGTGCCCACTCGGTAACGAGAAATCGAGGTTGGTGGCGCGGCCGGTGATACCCTGCGCGAGTCCCGGTATACGTTCCGGCCAGGATGGGTGCCGGAAGACCCGCAGCCCGCCGAGCCAGACATCCTGCTCGGGGACCCTCATTCGACGCGCTCGATAGCGGCCCCCAGCTCGCGCAGTCGAGCGTCGATGCGTTCGTACCCGCGCTCGATCTGTCCGATGTTGTGGATGTGGCTGCGGCCCTCAGCTCCGAGTGCGGCGATCAGGATAGCCATTCCCGCCCGGATGTCGGGGCTCTCCACGACGGATCCTCTCAACTTGGCCGGTCCCACGACCAAGGCGCGATGCGGATCGCAGATCACCAGCCGTGCCCCCATGCTGGTGAGCTTGTCGGCGAAGAAGATCCGCGACTCGAACATCTTCTCGTGAAGCAGAATCGTCCCCCGGCACTGAGTCGCCACAACCAAGACGATACTCATCAAGTCGGCGGGAAACTGAGGCCACGGGCCGTCGTCGATCTTGGGGATCTGCTGACCGATGTCCATGCAGATCTCCAGCGACTGCTCGCCCGGGACCCGCAAAGTACGCCCCTCCAGCCGGCACGAGACGCCCAGGCGCTCGAACATGGCCAGAATGCTGAGCAGATGCGCCGGTTCCACGTCGCCGATCGTCAACTCGCTGCCGGTCACGGCCGCCAGTCCGATGAACGACCCCACCTCGATGTGATCCGGGCTGATGTCGACGGTCGCCGCGCCGAGCCGGGGCCTACCCTCGACTGTGATCTCGCTGGTCCCGATGCCGGAAATACCGGCGCCCATCGCGGTCAACAGCCGACAGAGGTCCTGCACGTGCGGCTCCGACGCCGCGTTGCGGAGGACGGTCGTGCCTTCCGCCAGACAGGCCGCCATCACGGCGTTCTCAGTGCCGGTCACGCTGGGCTCGTCGAGGAAGATGTCCGCGCCTTTCAACTTTCCGCGGAAGATGAACTCATCCCCCAATTCGACGTCGGCACCGAGCTTCTGGAGCGCCTCGAAATGCGTATCGAGCCGCCGCCGCCCGATTACGTCTCCGCCGGGTGGTGGGAGGCGGAGCTGGTGCGTGCGAGCGAGCATCGGGCCGGCCAATAGGATGGAGGCTCGAATCCTCGAGGCGAGCTCGGGCTCGAGCGCCGCCGAGTGTACTTCACCGGCTCGCAGCACCAATGCACCCGAATCCGTCCAC